>CAYQFU010000021.1:5961-13985 GCA_964416775.1 uncultured Ktedonobacterales bacterium | reverse complement strand
CCACTGCCACGACCACTGCCACGTCCACCTCTACGGCCACGGCGGCAACTACTGGTACGGCCGGCGCGTCCCCTGTCACCGCCCGTGTGGCGTCCGGGTGCACCCTCTGTCCCGTGTACCTCGGCAATAACCCCAATCAGTCCACCCTGCGTGCCGACCTCGACGCTGCCGCCGACACGTACCACCTGCCCCATCACCTCGTCGAAGCCGTCGCCTGGCAGGAGAGTCGCTGGCACGAAGATGTCACGTCCTGCGACGGCGGCATCGGCCTCATGCAAATCCAGTACTACAACGTGGACTGGCTGAACCAGGTCAGTATCCCCGAATGCGGCCTGTCCGCCACCAGTAACGACGTGCACACCGCCCAGGGCAATGCCAATCTCGGCGCCAAGTATCTTGCGTACCTCGCCTGCTTCTACAGCTACTGGGGTGGCAAGGCGGGCACCAGCCTGACACAACCCGCCGCCAATACTGTGGACTGGTACTACCTCAATCATCAGCCCCCCCTCCAATACCCCGACAGCACCAACGCCAACGGCACCCCCAACCCCAATAGCCTCTGCGCCGCTGTCTTCAGCTCCCCCAGCCACCCCGAATACCCCGACATGCCCAGCACCAAAGCTCAGCCCTGGCCCTGCCCGTACAGCGCCACCGCGGGTGACACCACCCTGCTCGACATCACCCTCAGTGCCTACAATGAAGGCCCTGGGTATACCGACTCGTGCGGCATCTGCAATCCCTGGTACGTCTCTGGCGTCGAGGGCTTCATTCCCCAGTTTTACTCGGGCGCTCTTCCCACCAGCGCATAGCTTCCCTCCCTTGCCATCGCATGCTACACTTTCGTTCGAGCACTCTCTCGCCGCTTCCGCGCCCGATCGAATTGGCGCGCTCCCGGGCATCGAGTGATGGGAAGCGAGACGCCGGCACTATGGTCTACGTCATCGTCAGCGCCATCATCCGCCTGCTACTCCCGCTCCAGATGCGCCTTCGCGTCTACGGCGCCGAGCGCTGTCCGCGTACCGGTCCCGTCATCATCGTCGCCAACCATCTCGGCCTCCTGGACCCCCTTGCCATCGCGATCCATGTCCCCCGCCATGTCCGCATCCTTGCCAAGTCCGAGATGTTCCAGTGGTTGATCCTCGGCGGCATCGCTCGGGCCTGTGGCGTCGTCCCGGTCCATCGCGGCGCCTCCGACCGCGAGGCCCTGCGCACGCTTACTGAGCTGCTCGTCCAGGGCACGTGCGTCGAGCTCATGCCCGAGGGCACCTACCCTAAAGTCCCACTCCCGCCCGCCATGATCCCCGTCAAGACGGGCGCAGCCTTCCTGGCCGTGCACACCGGCGCCCTCGTCCAGCCCGTCGGCATTACCGGCACCGAGCGCGTATGGGCCCCGAAGCGCGGCTGGAAGATCTGGCACCGCCCGCGCGTCACCATCACCTTCGGCGAGCCGTATCGTCCCCAGGCCCTCACAGATGCCAGCCCCAAGGCGGTGTACCATGCCGTCGCCGAGGACATGGCGCAGCGCATCGCCGCGCTGCTCCCGCCCTCCTATCGCGGGCACTACGCCGGCGCTCCTCTCGCGGCCTCCCCCTCACCGTCGCACGAGCAGTCCCCCGGGAACGATCTCGGCATCGAATGACTGGGCCGTGATCACCTCGCCATCCAAATGCGCGTAGACCACCGTCGGGCTTTCCAGCCGCACCGTCCGCACCCGCGACCGCTTCACCTCTGGCTGATTGACGTGCGTCCCTTTCTCCACCATGGGCAGCAGTTGCAACGCCCGCCACAGCGGCGGCTTCCATACCATGCACACGTCAAAGTACCCGTCTCGCGGGTCGGCGTCCGGATTGATCTGGAATCCGCCGCCCGCCGTCGGCCCAATGCTCACCGCCGCCAGCGCGTATAGCCTGCTCTCGTCCGGCTGCCCATCCAGCATCACGCGCAGCGCCGGGCACCGATCATAGTGGAGCAACAGCTCCCGCAAGCTCGACGCCCAGTACAGCGTCTGTCCCCGCATGAACGGCAGGCGCTTCAGCTCCTCGGCGGCCGCCGCGATATTCGCGTCGATTCCCACTCCCAGCGAGTTGAGAAAGTACCGCCCATTCACCCGCCCCACATCCATCGCCTGCGCCGGCCCCTCCAGCGCGATCCGGATCGCCTCCATCGGATCGTGCGGCAGCCGCAACGTCTCATACGCATAGTCATTTCCGCTTCCCGCCGGCACGATCCCCAGCGGCCCGCGTGATCCCGCGTCCAGCATCGCGTTCGCGATGACCGCCACCGTGCCATCCCCGCCGACCGCCACCACGCCGCGTCCGTCCCGCACGGCTTCCCGCGTTCGTTGCGCCGCCGCCTCTGCCGTGTGCGTGATCGCCAGCTCACCCCGTCCGCCCGCCAGCGCCTGCTCCAACGGCTTGCGCAAGCGTGCCGCCCGCCCTCGATTGCCCGACGGGTTCAAGATCACGACTGGTGGCGCCGCCGGTCGCGCTATGCCCGGCTCACTCATCGTCACGCTGCCACCTCCCGTCTACTACGGCCATACTCCCCCGAATGGCGACTATTCCCGCAAAGCGTAGGGACGTCCGGTGGACGCCCGCCCGGTCGTTTCGTAGGGACGTCCGGTCGACGCCCGCCCGGCGTGAACGTACCTGTTCACGCAGATGCGCAATGAACTCCTACCCGGGCGATCGGTACCACCCGACGGGAGCGTCCCGTAGGCGCCCTCGAAGTTGACCGGGAGCACGCCCTCCATGCCCCTGGTGGGCGCGGTCACCCGTCGCGCGCTTGCAAGCCAGTGTACCGCTTCCATCTCACGCCGTAAAGTGCGGCAGCTCATCGTATCAACGGACCTGCTTGACGCGGTCCGGACGCCGGGGCCACCATTCCAGTATGGCGGCAGTCGATGTCCGAAATCTCAGACATCACGCACGGCGCTTGGGTAGCCCGCGCACGGCCATGCGCGGAGCCAGGTCATCGTACAGGACGCCTGGTCTCGGGACCATGGCGGGCCGCGGCACCAAGATATGTGCTCGCATGTCGAGAGGAACAGGTCATGGCACGCAGACGACCCTTCACATGCTCATTTTGTGGCAAGAGCCGTGAGCAAGCCCGGCGTCTCATTGCCGGTCCAAACGGCGTCTACATTTGTGACGAATGCGTGTCCCTCTGCAACGAGATTCTCGCGGAAGACACGCCGTTCAACCCCGACCTCCCATGCGCTCGCCCCCAGGAGGAAGTCGCCCGCCGCCGGAGGATACCGTGGCGGCGGCTTGTGGTCTGGTGGCGTCAGCCCTTCTGGCATCCGGCGTCGGACCAGGCGTAGCGTTCAGCGACGGTGCTGCCAGGGCAAAGGTGGCACGAGGACCGCGGCGAGACCTCGTCACCGCCTGCGTTTGACCGGTCCCGTGACACATCCATGCACCGCGTACGCTTCCCCATCATGCCTCCCGATCGCCACCAGGCCTCGCATCACCATGTCCAACTGGTCTCGGTGCCCACCCTTCCTGCTCGTTCCTCACCCCCACCTGCTTCGTTCTGAACACGCGCGGACCTGTGCCACACATTGACGAGACGGCTAGCGTTGGGCATAATGGCTGCGCGCCCTGCCGCTCGATACTGAATTTGCGGGCGGCAGCGCGCCGCGTGGCTGGCCTCCCGTGCTTCAGCCGGATACCCGCACGCGCGACCCCACCTGCTGGCATACCACGACCGCCTGCCGGCAGGGGTCCAGCCGCGCCACGGAGCGGCGCACGCGCATGCTGCCGCGAAATGCCGGGCGTTGAGAGGCGTCGCGCGTGCGCCAAACGGCGTCTACCAGGATCGCTGATCCATCCTGAACAGGAGTTGACTCCCATGTCGCAGGCACATACGCCGATCAGACGCGCCAACCATACGTTGCCCAGCGCGCTTCGCCTGCGCGAGGTCTCCATACGGCGCGCGCCCGCACCCACGTCTCCCTTCATCGTCATTGGCCCCCACGCCGCGCGCCGGACGATCGCTCGCTGTTCGGTGCTTCTGCTTGGCGCCCTCCTCCTGGCGGTGGCCGCCTGCGGCGCGGCACCTCCCTCTGCCGCAACCCTCCTCAAGGACGCCCAGACCAAATTCGACCAGACGAAGTCCTTCCACTTCACGCTCACCGCCGCCCATCTCGGCGCCAACGATCCCCTCGCCATAACATCCGCGTCCGGCGATGTCCAGCGGCCTGACGAGCTCAGCACCACCGCGACCGTCGTCACCGCCGGCTTCACCATCTCCGAAAAGCTCATTATCATCGGTCAGCAGCAATGGATCACCAATCCCCTCACCGGCGCATGGGAGACGACCAACGAGTACGGAGGTTTCGCCACGATCTTCGACGCCCAGAACGGTGTGGGCGCCATCCTCGTCGCCCTCCAACATCCCTCCACTCCCCAGAGCTCGAGCTCCAACAACGTCCCGTGCTGGAAGATCGCCGGCACCATATCCGCCTCCGCCGTCGCCGGTGTCGTCGGCAGCGATATCACCTCCGCCCAGTCCGTTCCCACCACCGTCTGCATCGGCCAGAAGGACAGCGAGCTGTACTCCGTGACGCTCTCCGGCCCCATCACCTCCACCGACACGCCGCAAACCACCCGCACGTTCACCCTGTCCAACTTCGATCATCCCGTGTCCATCCAGCCGCCGCAGTAGTCCTCCAGTCGTGCCCACGCGATGCCATCGACGAATCGCTCCCTGGGCAGTTCCCCTCTCCCCCCGCAGCGGGGGCACGACTGATGGGCGCGATCCCTCTGGCTCCCCTCCCCCGCCTCAGCGGGGGAGGGGCTGGGGGTGGGGGCACAAGGAGCTCGCATGCAGCAACCAGACGCGAACGCCACTCCCGGCACCGTGCCAGCCAGCGCCAGCCTCGGCTCGGCGCCGGCCACACGTCGTGCCGTCCGGCTGGCCCTCGCCGTTGTATGCCTGGCCGTCTTCCTCACCGCCCTCGACCAGACCGTCGTCGTGACCGCGCTCGTCTCCATGCTCCCCGACCTCCGCGTCCCGGACACCGCCCTCGATCACTATGACTGGATCGTCAGCGGCTATCTGCTGGGCTACGTCATCGCCATGCCCTTGATGGGTCGTGTGGCCGACGTATTCGGTCGCCGCCGCATCTTCATCATCTGTCTCACCATCTTCGGCGTCGGCTCGGTCCTCTGCGCCCTGGCGCCTGCCCTCGGCGCGCCCGATGCACCCGACACCAGCACAATCACCGGCATGGCCCTCGATGGGGTCTACGTGCTCGTGCAGCCACTGCTCGCGCTCGCCGCTCACGTCGGCGTTGACCCCACCTATCCCGCCCTTGATGTCATCGTCGCCGCGCGCTTTCTCCAGGCATTGGGCGGAGGCGCGCTGGTCCCCGTCGCGCTCGCCGTCGTCGGCGACCTGTTCGGCGCTGCCCGCCGTGGCCTCGCGCTCGGTTTGCTTGGCGCCGTCGCCGAAGCCGGCGGCGTGCTCGGCCCGCTCTGGGGCGCCTGGCTCACCGGCACCTGGGGCTGGCAGTGGATCTTCTGGCTCAACCTGCCCATCGTCGTCATACTGATCGTGCTCGGCGTCCTTGCCCTTCCCGTCTCGCAGCGCCAACGCGAGGGCATTGACCTCCCCGGCGCGCTCCTCTTCGGTGCCGCCATCGCCACCCTCACCATCGGCCTGGGCGGCAGCTCAGGCCAGACCGGCGCGCTCACCCTCACCGCGCGCGCCAACACTAATCCCATCCTGCTTGCCGCGGCCGCCATCTTTCTCCTCGCCTTCGTCTTGGTCGAGTCGCGCCTCCGCTGGCCCGTCATCGATCTCACCCTCTTCAAGCGCCGCGCATTCTCCGCCGCCGGTGCGCTCAGCTTCCTTGTTGGTGCCGTCCTCATTGTCGCCATGGTCGAGGTGCCGCTTTACGTGCTCGCCGTCCTCGGTCGTCCCTCCATTGACAGCGGACTTGCCCTGCTTCGCCTCACCGCTCTCATCCCTGTCGGCGCGCTGGCCGGCGGCTGGCTCTCCACTCGCCTTGGCTGCCCCATCACGGCCGTGCTCGGTTGTTTGCTCACCGCGGGCGGCTTCTGGCTCATGCACCTCTGGTCGCCGCGTGTCGACCTCACCAGCATGACACCCGCCACCATCGTCGCGGGCCTCGGCTTCGGCCTGGTCATTGCCCCCATCACCACATCCGCCCTCAACGCCGTCCGCGCCACCCAGTCGGGCAGCGCCTCCGCCATCATCACGGTCCTGCGCATGGTCGGCATGATCGTCGCCCTCGCGGCGCTCGCCGCCTGGGGTTACGCGCGCTTCGAGTCGCTCATCGCCTCTCACTCGGCCCAGCTTCCAGGCGAAACGCTGACCCAGTACGCCTCACGCCTGCAAGTCGTCGCCACGCTCGCGCTGCATCAGGTGCTGACCGATACGTTCGCCATCGCCGCCGTCCTCTGTGTGCTGTCCGTCATCCCCGCCCTCATGCTCTGGCGTCGGACCGCGGCTGCCCCAGGCGCCGCATCCACAGAAGCCGTGTACGAGAGCTATGTCGCGCCGCTCGCCTAACCCTCTCGTACTCCCTGGCCTGGCTGCTCGTACGCATGTGTGACCAATCGGCACATGGTCCCGCTTGCAACACACGCCCCCGCTGTACGTAACATAATGTGAAGGGTCGGAACCGGATACCCTTCACGAGCGCGTCCGGGCTCTCCGACTCATGAGGAGCAACATCACTATGGACAATGAATGGGGCTTCGACGCCGATCCCGACGGCCGCGTACATCCCTTCGACGGCACCCAGGCCGACCGCGTCGTACCCGCCGACGGTGATCCCGAGGCGGAGCTCTATCGCGCTCGCTTGCGCCACCAGGCGCCGCCCACCTTCCGCATGTTCTGGGCGCAAACACCCGCAACCTACCGCCGCGGCCGCGTGCGTCGCTGGCTGATCGCAGGCGCCGTGATCGCGCTGGGCCTGCTGCTCATCAAGCCGCTGCTCGTCATCGCGGCCATCGTGCTGGCGCTCGTTTTCGGCTTCGTGCTCTTCGGCATCCTGGCCGCCGGCGCGCTCCTACTCGCCGCGCGCCTCACACTCGGTGGTCGCTACGGCTATCCCACCGATCGTTGGCACTTCGCCCGCGCCTTCCTGCACCGCAGCCGCATGGGGCCTCACTGGAACGACTGACACCTCACACATCGCGCTGACCGCACGGGCACGTCCGCTGGATGTGCCCGTTTCCTTGCGCTGGTCTCCGCGCCCCGTCACGACCCCGAGTACAGCGCGAACGACGTGAACACGGCCTCGCCGCTCCCACTCGCGCCCAGGCTGATCTGCTGCGGCGCCGCATGCGTCATGACAACGCTCGCGATCTCCTGGCCGTTCACGTACACCAGCATCTGGTTGCTCTCCGCGATGTAGTGCAGGCTGATGACGTTTGGCGTCAGACCGTCTGCGTGCCATGCCACTGTCTCAGGCAACACACCCGTCGCGCCCTGCAGGACGCAGGGTTGATCGGCATTATCGCTCAGCTCAAACCCGCCCGTCTGGTTGAACGCCAGCGAAAAGTAACCGCCATCTCCCTGCAGCGCGATGCACGGCTCCTGCTGCCCGCTCACGGCCGCCGCCGGCCCCACCGTCGTCGTCAGGTAGAAGCCGCTCCCCGTCAGGTTGCTCTGCTGGCTCGGCAGGAATGCGCACAGCGACGCGGTGTCTGCTTGCGTCGCATGCAGCCCACCCTGCTCGAACGTACATCCATGCCCCACATCCCAGTTGCTCGGATCATCGATCAGTCGCATATTGTACACCTGTGCCAGTCCCGTACTCCTGGGCGCCGGTGCCGATGAAGCCAGCGACGGCGCCGCAGCCGCCAACGCCAGCGCACCGATCGTCGCGACCACAGTGACGACTGCCAGCACGATGTTGACCACTCGCGCCCTGCCCGGACGCTGCGGCCGCTCGGCAGGCGTCGGCGGCAGCACCACCGGCGCCTGCGGATAGTACCACGGATAATAGCCGTAATAGGGATACCCTGGATACGCCGGATAGGCCGGAT
>CAYQFU010000021.1:0-5861 GCA_964416775.1 uncultured Ktedonobacterales bacterium | reverse complement strand
GCCGGATAGGCCGGATGAGCGGGCGTCGCCCCAGGCTGTTGTCCCGGCGTCTGCGGCGGGTTGTTCTGGCTCATCGCACCCCTCCTGGCACCGCCTGCGCCGTCTGCTCCACGGCCCCGCCCGCACCACCCACGCCCGGCGAGTCTGGCTTCACTCCGCTCGCCGGAATCGCGCGCAGCCGCCCGGTCACCACGATCAGCACCACCAGAATCGCCGCGTATAGCACGAACGCCACCCACGTCCCCCCGTCCAGGGGTAGCCGGCCGAGATACATCGGGTGATTCAGCCACACTCCAATGGTCGGAATCACCCCCAGCAGGTTACTCGCATTGAAGATCGCATGCTGGACCATCGCGTACGCCAGCGCTCCAAACCCGCGCAGCCACCGGCGCGAGACGCCTTTGCCACGTATCAGGTAGTACCAGCCAAGCGCTCCCATCCCCGCGCCCACCCCATGCACCAGTCCCGCCCCCAGGCGCGCGATCGCCACACTGACCCAGTCCGCCTCGCCCATGCCGAAGTACCCGAGCGTCTCGACTACGGCGAAACCCAATCCAGCGGCCAAACCAACCAGGAACACCTCATTCGGCCCCCGCAGTCGCGGCATCACCAGCACCGCCCCCAGCGGCTTGAGCCCTTCCTCGATCAGCGGCGCCGCCAATGATCCCAGCAGCAGGAACGCAAGCGCCTCGCCTGGATTGGACGGATTCAGGTTCTGGAGGAAGTTCGGGTCGAACGTCAGATGGAACCCAAATGCTTGCAGCACCACCACGATCACGAAATACGCCGCCACTTCGAGGAGGCTCGCCACCACGGTCGCCACCACGGCTCCAAAGATCAGCGACAGCATCACGTGGCGCCACGTCGTCGGATAGTTCAGCCGTCGCGCCGTATAGGCCAGAATCGCCAGCGCTGGCAACAGCCCCGCCAGCACGAACAGCGGCAGCACGGCCAGCGCCGGCCCCGGCGCTGGAGCGAGGTTCCAGATCACCACATCCCCGCCGATTGCCAGCACCGCCAGCCCGAGAAAGATGGTCCAATGCGGGAAGCTGAACCGCAGCGACGGCCGGTGCATCAGCGCCGTAATCCCAAAGTACAGCCCCGCGATGCCCCCCAGCAGCGCCGCGCCAAACAATCCCACGGATTGTCCCAGCACCGCCAGCCCAAGACCTCCACGCGCGTAGGCCACTGCCGAGAGCATCCCCAGCAGCAGTGCGCCCACCGCGGCCAGCCCGCTGCCGATCGTCACGATCCACGCCAGCACCGTTCGGTACGTCTCGCCTGGCGCCGTCTTGGGCGGCTGCGGCACATAATAGTACCCAGGATAGGAATAACCCGCGTACGCGTACCCGGGATGCCCGTAGGCCGCTGCCGGATACGCGGTAGGTTGTCCTCCGTAGGCCGCACCGTGCTGCGCATGCGCGCCGTACCCGCCAGGAGCGCCGTACGCCCCATACGCTGCATTTGCGCCGTAGGCTCCATTCGCCCCGTATGCCCCGTAGCCATACGGGTATCCGTACCCGGGCCATGTCACGCCGCCAGCCGGCGCCGCGGTGCCGCCCTGCTCTGGCCCTACGGCCGCTCCCTGCGCGCCTTGCGTCCGAGGCGCACCTTGCGCGCTCGCCGTTCCCGGTGCGCTTGCCGCCCCCCGCGCGTCTGCCTCATCCCGCGCTAGTGTCTCATTCTGCGAGCCCGCCGCACTCGCTACGCTCGCCGCTGGCACATCCACCGCTGGCGCGCTTCCACCCGCATCCGCTGGTTGTTGCGCACCCAGCATCGCCGCCGCCCCAGCCGCACTCGCCTCGTCTGATCCTTCGGCCGTCACGGAAGCATTCGGCGCACTCGCCTGCACAACAAAGGGCGTCACGTTCTCGGCCGACCCGCTCTCCGGTGTCGCGCTGCCTTCCGCCTGTCCGCCATTCTGGCCGGTGACCGGAGTCAGCGCGGCCCCGCAGGTGCGGCAGATACGCTCATCCGGCCTCGCTGGCATCCCGCAACGCGAACACTCCATGATCTTCCTCGTCTCTTGAACGCGCTCCCTACCTGCCCCATCCAAACCGACTCAGTGGCCGCTCTGCCTCACCGTTTTCCCCCGTTTTGTGCCCACTGTCGGAGCCGGGTGTGCGTCAGCGCCTTCCTCCCCGAGTATAGCAGAAGCTCTGCCAGGTGACACCTGGCACATGCCCCAATCCACGCTTCCTCGTCTCTCAGTGTACGGTCTGCGCCGGGAGCGGTTGCGCCTCGACTGTTCCCGGCCCCAACAGCTGCTCCAGCCGCTGCTGCAATTCCGGGCAGAAGTGTACTCCCGCCCCCTCCCCAGCTGGCTCCAGCCGTGCCACCCATCTCCCGTTCGGCACCAGCACCTCATACCGGTCGTCCCCAGGGTAGGTCCGCAGCACTTGCAGCAAGTCCTGTGTCCGCACGATGTCGCGCACGGCATTACCCGTCTTGGCAAGCTGGATGCGCAGCAGATACTCGCGCCGGTTGATCTCCTCCTCAGACACCACCAGCTCCTCCACACTCTCGCACACCAGCTGCGGCTCCTCGTCGCGGAACTTCACCGCGCCCGTCACCAGCACCACCGCATCCTCGCGCCACATCTCCGCTGTCGCCTGGTACGCGCGCGGAAACACGATCACCTCGATGGGCCCCTGCATGTCCTCCAGTTGCACCGCCGCCATCGAGTCGCCCTTCTTCGTCATGATCCGCCGCACCGACGCGATGCGTCCCCCCAGCGTCACCGTCTGCCCCGCCCACTCCTCGTTCAGGAACGACGTATACGTCGTCACTCGCCGCTTCAACGCCCCCGCCACGTGCGCCAGCGGATGCGCCGAGATGTAGAGGTTCAGCAGCTCTTTCTCCCACTCCAGCAGTTGCTGCTGCGAGTGATCCGGCACATCCGGCAGCGCGAAGTCGCTCATCCCCAGATCACCACCCGCGTCCATGCCGCCGAAGAGGCTCGTCTGGCCGATCTCGCGCATCTTCCGCATCTGCTGCCCAAGCGTCACCGCCCGGTCCAGCGCTGCCAGCAATTGGCTGCGCCGCCCCAACGAATCCAGCGCTCCCGCCTTGATCAAACACTCCAGCGCCGATCGCGTCAGCGCCTTCGAGTCCGTCCGCGCGCAGAGGTCCGCCAGCGATCGGAACGGCCCGCCCGTCCGCCGCGCCTCCAGGATCTCCTCCACTGGCCGCGACCCAACATTGCGGATGGCCAGCAGTCCAAAGCGCACCCCCGACCGCGGCTCGCTCTCATCTTCCGCCAGCGGCAGCGCCTCCACCGTGAACCCGCTCTCGCTGTGATTCACGTCTGGAGGCAGCACCTCCACCCCCATGCGCCGGCATTCCGCCACCGCCGCAACCACCTTCTTCGCGTCGCTGGCCTCGGTCGTGAGCGTCGCCGCCATGAACTCCGCCGTGTAGTTCGCCTTCAAATACGCCGTCTGGTACGCCACCCACGCGTACGCGCAGGCGTGTGCCTTGTTGAATCCGTAGCCGGCAAACGGCTCGATGAACGTGAAGATATCCTCCGCGATCTTGGCGTCGATCCCGTGCTTCACGCATCCCTTCACGAACTTGTCGCGATACTGGACCAGCTCCTCACGGATCTTCTTCGACATCGCCTTGCGGAACTTGTCCACCTCGCCCCAGGAAAATCCCGCCAGGTGCACCGCGATCAACAGCACCTGGTCCTGATAGACGATCACCCCATACGACTCGCGCAGCAGCGGCTCTAGCGACGGGTGCAGGTACTTGATCTCGATCTCGCCGTGCTTCGCGCGGATGAACGTGGGAATCGAGTCCATCGGCCCCGGCCGGTAGAGCGCGACCATCGCCGTCACGTCTTCTATGCACGTCGGCTTCAGTTCCTTGACGTAGCTGCGCATCGCCCCCGATTCGAGCTGGAAGACTCCCGTCGTCTCTCCTTCGCCCAACAGCGCGTACGTCCTCGCGTCGTCGGTCGGCAGCCGATCCAGATCGATCTCGATCCCCCGCGTCTGCTTGATGAACTTCTGGCAGTTCATCAGGATCGTGAGGTTCGAGAGCCCCAGGAAGTCGAACTTGAGCAGCCCCAGCTCCTCCAGGTGCTTCTGCTCATATTGCGACACCAGCCATGGATTCGGATCCTTGTAGTCGCGCAGCTGCAGGGGCACCACCGACTCCAGTGGCTCCCGCGAAATCACCACTCCCGCCGCATGGATGCCCGTGCTCCGGACCGTCCCTTCCAGTTCCAGCGCCAGGTCCATCAGCTTGCGGATTTGCGGGCTCTGGTCCACTACCACCCGCAGCTCGCGCACGTCCTCCAGCGCTCCCTTGAGCGTCACCTTCGGCCCGGTGGGGATCAGCCGCGCCACCCGGTCCGCCTCGGTCTGCAGGCCCATCACCCGGCCCACATCGCGCACCGCCGCTTTGGCCGCCATCGTGTTGAACGTGACGATCTGCGCCACGCGATCCCACCCATACTTGTCGGCCACATAGCGAATCACTTCTTCACGCCGGTCGTCGGGGAAGTCCATGTCGATATCCGGCATGCTCTTCCGCTCGGGATTCAGGAACCGTTCGAACAGCAGATCGTACCGCAGCGGATCCACGTTGGTGATCCCCAGCACGTACGCGATCACGCTGCCGGCCGCCGAGCCTCGGGCCACGCACCGCATCCCATGGCTGCGTGCGAAGTTTGTGTAGTCCCACACGATCAAGAAGTACGACACGAATCCCATCGAGCGAATGATGTTGAACTCGTAGTCGAGCTTCTTCTGCACGGTCTCGCTGATCTCGCCGTAGCGTTCCTTCACCCCCTCCATGCAGAGGTGGTACAGATACTCTTCCTGCGAGCGGAACTCCGGCGGAATCTGGAAGATCGGCAGCAGATTGGCTCCAAGCTCGATGTCCACATTGCACTCGTCCGCCACGCGCATCGTATTCGCCAGCGCCTCTGGCAGCTCCGGGAACAGCCGCGCCATCTCCGCCGGCGTCTTCAGGTAGTATTCCGAGCTGTCAAACTTCATCCGCTTGGGCTCGTCCAGCGTCTTCCCCGTCTGCACGCACAGCAACACGTCCTGCGCCTCCGCGTCACGCGCATCCACGTAGTGCAGATCGTTCGTCGCCAGCAGTGGCAGCCCCATCTCCCGATGCAGGTCGTACAGCAATTGGTTCAGCTTGCCCTGCGGCGACTCCGGCGCGTGGTGATCCTGCACCTCCAGGTAGAAATTTTCTGGCCCGAACACTTCCCGATACCACTTCGCCGCCATCCGCGCCCCATTCAGGTCGCCCTTCAGCAGCAGCTCCGGAATCTCCCCCGACAGGCACCCCGACGTGACGACCAGCCCCTCGGCATGCTGTTCGAGCACCTTCTTGTCCACCCGCGGCCGGTAGTGATAGCCCCGCGTGTGCGCGATGCTCGTCAGCTTCAGCAGGTTGTGGTACCCTGTCCGATTTTTCGCCAGCAGCAGCAGGTGATTGTAGTCGTAGCGGCCTGTCTTTTCCTCGATGCTCGGCGCCAGGTACCCCTCACAGCCAATGATCGGCTTGATGCCCGCCGCCTTGGCCTTCTTGTAGAAGTCGATCGACCCGTACATCCCCCCATGGTCCGTCAACGCCAGCGCGTTCATCCCTCCCGCCTTCGTCTGCGCGATCAGTCGCTCGATCCGCGACTGCCCATCCAGCAGACTGAACTCGGAATGCACGTGCAGGTGAGTGAAATCGGCCACAGGTGGCTACTCCTTCATGGACAACTGAACAGACGTCAACGAGCTAGCGCCGCCGCGCTCGCAACACGCGCCACTCCCCGCGCCTTCCCGGCACGAGCAGGACCAGCGCACCCCGCGCCACAGCACTCCCCCATCATACACCGACCGCCTGGG
>CAYQFU010000020.1:4630-41228 GCA_964416775.1 uncultured Ktedonobacterales bacterium | reverse complement strand
CCACCTTTCACGAACACATGAAGCCCGGCACGATGACGCTGTACTGTGCGACTTCGGACATTGCCGCAGCCCACCAGGAGCTCAGCGTAAAGGGTGCTACAGTCAACGACTGACAGTTGCGTGAAGGGCTACCCATGATAGCCTGCCTGTCGGCAGCACGCCTGGATGACCGTGCGCTTGTAGCGCAGGCGCTCCTTGGCGCGACGCAACGCCACGGCCAGCGCGGACAGGTCAGGGCAGCACCGATTGGCGAGCTCGACTCGCTTGAGATAATTCCAGATCCCCTCGTCGGGGTTGAGGTCGGGCGCGTAAGCGGGCAGCTGCTCCAGCTGCAGCCGTTTGGCGGCCCCCGCACGGAGGAAGGCCTTGATGGGCTGGCCGCGTTGGATCGGCGCGCCATCCCAGATGACGAGCAGCTTGCCACGGATCTTGCGCAGCAGCCCGCGCAGGACATGTACGACGTCCTCGGAGTGGTAGGCCCGCTCCTGTGTTTGCATAAACAGGCGTCCCTCGGGCGTGATCCCGCTGATGGCAGCGAGATGGTCATGGGTGAGCGGCGCCTGGAGGAACGGCGTCTGGCCGCGGGGCGCCCAGCTACGTACCGCCATGGGCAGCCATGGGCAGCAGGTAGAAGCTGGATTGATCTACCCAGACGACCGTCTGGCCCTCGTCGGCCGCTTTTTTCCAGGGCCGGCCAGCGCTCGCGCCACCACGCCTGGACGGCGGCCTCGTCGCGTTGTGTCGCACGCGAGCGGGGGCGTTGGACGCTCTGCCGGATGGCGTGTAGCAGCCGGCTGACGTGCGCAGGATGGTAGGTCACGCCGAAGGTGCGGCGGATCACCTCGGCGACCCGCCGGCAGGTCCAGAGCTGGCCGCGAAACCCGTAGGCCTCTGCCCCGCGCTCCAGCAAGGCGGGGAGTTGGGCCAGTTGTTCCGACGTGAGTCGCGCCTGCCGGTCAGGCGCCGGATGGCGCCGCAGCTCCTCGACACCCTGCTCGCGCCCTCGCTTGAGCCATTGGCTGACGGCGCCCGGCATGACCCTGAGCGCGGCGGCGATGTCCTGCTGTTTCCAGCCTTGGTGCTTCAACTCCCAGGCGCGTCGCCGCCGTCCTTCGCGCCAGTCCATGTGGGTCGTCTTCGTGCTCATGGCGTCAAGTTGGCATCGCTTTAGCCCTCTACGCAATGGTCAGTAACATGGTATGTCACATGCGGAACGTGGGGGCGGGCCGGCACCCCGAACCCTGTCCACCGCGGCGGGAGTGAGGAGCCAGGGCAGGCGGCCACGTGCGGCGCGGTTTGACACGCGAGCACGCGGAGGGCTATCATCAACTGCGCGGCGCCGCGGCCTGGCAGGCCTGGCGGTCAACGCCTCGGGCGAGGGTGGATGGGACGAGCGCGGGAGGCGCCCTCCGGACACCCCCGCGGAATCCGCCAACGGGCTGGCTTCCTCAGCGCGAAGCGGTATCAGACGGGCGCACGCCGAGCGGCTCATCCTCCCATTCGGACTGCGGTGGGCAGGCGCACGACGTTATTGGGCGCAGCGCGATCACTCGAGGGGTAAGCAGATGGCAATGGCGGCACCGAACGACATCAGCGATAGCGATGCGCGCTTCCGCACGCACCGGCTGGACAACGGTCTGCAGATCGTCGCACAGGAAATGCCCGATCTCGAATCCGTGTCCCTTTGCTTCTTCGTGCGTACGGGGGCACGGGACGAGCACGACCCCTCGCTCTTTGGCGTCTCCCACTTCCTCGAACACATGATGTTCAAGGGCACGGCACACCGCACAGCCGAGCAAATCACCCTCGACTTCAACAGCATGGGCGCCGAGTTCAACGCCTTCACCTCAACCGAGCAGACGGTCTATTACGCCCGTATCCTGGGCGAATACCTGCCCAAAGCGGTGGACCTGCTCAGCGACATGATGCGCCCGCGCCTGGACGAGGCGGACTTCACCCTGGAGCGTAACGTCATCCTCGAAGAGATCGCCCGCTCGGAAGACGTCCCAATGAGCCAGGCCTATCGCAAGCTGATCCAGACCTATTTCTCCGGCCACCCTCTGGGCCACGACGTGCTGGGCACCCGGCAGAGCATCGGCGAGCTGCGGGTGGAGCAGATGCGCGCCTATCACCAGCGCCGCTACCCTGCCAACAACATGGTGCTTGCCGTCGCAGGCAACTTCGAATGGGAGCGTCTGCTCGACCTCGCCCAGCAACACGTCGCCGGCTGGCAGAGAGGCGAGGAGGGGCGCGCCGCCGCGCCGTTCGTCCCCGAGGCTGCCCGCGCCAAGGTGGTCGTCAAGCCACAGCAGAAGCAGCAGCTCGTTCTGCTGGCCTCGCCCTCCATCGGCATCGAAGACCCCGACATCTACGCGGCGGAGCTGGCCGCGATGGTGCTGGGCGACAGCACGGGCTCGCGCCTCTTCTGGAACATCTATCAGAAGGGGCTGGCGGAGACCGCGGCGGCCTCCATCTCCGCATTCGATCACACGGGGATGCTTGTCGCCTTCATGAGCACCACGCCCGAGCACGCCCCCGCCGTGCTGGAGCTGGCCCGCGCGGAGCTGAAGGGCCTGGAGGACGACGGCGTGCAGGAAGACGAGCTGCGCCGCGCCAAGGACAAGCTCATCAGCCGCACCGTGCTCGATGGCGACTCCTCGTACAGCCGCATGCAGAGTCTGGCCTACACGTGGGTCGCCGAGGGCCGGCTGCGCAGCATCCAGGACGAGATGGACGCCATCGAGGCCGTTACGGTGGAGGACGTGCGCCGCACGCTGGCGCGCTTCCCCATCTCCAGCCGGCAGGTCATCACCACCTATGGTCCGCTTGACGCTGTCGCCCTCGGGCTGGAGAGCATGGAGGGTGAGGGTGCGGCACCGGCGGCCTCCGGGGAGTGAGCACATCCGATCACACGCGCGCGCCACGTGTGGCGGCGTCACGGTGCCGCGAGAGCATCAGCCGGGCGCGGCGAACCGCATGTCATAGGTGTTCGCGCCGCCTTCGGCGAAGCGGTTGAGGCCATGGCCTTCCCGCGCCCGTGCGTCGCACGCCTGGGGGGAGAGCGGCGCGAACGGCGCGACGACGAGCATGGCGGCACGGCAGAGGTCACTGCACAGGCACGATGCGCCAGGCGCCGACGTCGAGGACGCCGAAGTCGGTGATCTTGAGCGCGGGGACGACGCTGAGCGCCAGGAACGAGAGGAAGATGAAGGGGCGCGCCATCTCCACGCCGGCGGCCGCTACTGCCTCGGTCAGCCGCTCCAGCGCTTGGGCCACGTCAGGCGCGGGCAGGGGTGACACCAGGCCACCCAGTGGCAGGGGCAGCCGCTCCACGATCTCGCCGCGCCGCGCGAACACCAGCCCGCCGCGCAGGCGCTCGATCTCGCGCACGGCCAGCGCCATGTCCGCGTCGTCGGCGCCGGCCACGACGACGTTATGCGCGTCGTGCGCGACAGACGACGCCATCGCGCCTTCGCGCAACCCCAGCCCGTGTAGCAGCCCCACGCCGACATGTCCACGCCCGTAGCGCTCGACGACGGCGATCTTCAGCAGGTCGCGGGCGGGATCGGCGGCGAGCAGGCCATCCACCGCCTCGACCTCCAGCACGCGGTCCTCGGTCACGATCTGGTCAGGGATCATGCCGATCACGCGTGCCGAGCCGCCGTTGCCGGGCAGGCGCAGCCGCTCGACGCCGAAGTCGCTGATGCGGACGGTGTCCTCCACGGCGGCGCTCGCCCCCGCTTCGGCGGTGGGCGGCCTGAACAGCGCCACACCATCCTCGGCGACGAGATCGCCACCAATGTACACCTGCCGCGGACGAAAGTCATTCAAATTCGGCACCACGAGCAGATCGGCGAGATAGCCGGGTGCGATGGCGCCTCGGTCGGCGTAGCCGAAGTACTGAGCGGGGTGCAGGCTCGCCATCTTGATAGCCTGCACTGGCGCGAGGCCACGCGCCACCGCCTGACGGATGACATGATCCAGATCGCCCTGGCGCAAGAGATCGCCCGTCATGATGTCATCCGCGACAAAACACGCCCGCTCGGGCTGATGCTCCAGCACGACCGGCAGCAGAGCCTCCAGGTTGCGCATCGAGCCTTCGCGCACCCAGAGCCACATGCCCAACCGCACCTTCTCCAGCGCCTCCGCCGGGTCTACGCTCTCATGATCGGATTGCGCGCCGGCGGCGACGTAGCCACAGAGGTCGAGCCCACGCAGGCGCGGCGCATGGCCGTCCACAGGTAGTCCGCGCGGGTCGGCGCGGCCAGGCTCGCCCAACGCGATCATGTCCAACATGACGGCGTCGCCCGCGAGCACACCGGGATAGTTCATCACCTCGCCGACTGAAGCGACGCGCGGGTCGCCGGCCAGCGGCGCCAGGTCGGCTGCCAGCAGGGTAGCGCCATTGCTCTCGAACTGACTGGCCGGCACGCATGACGGCAGCGTAAAGTACAGTCGCGCGGGCACGCCATCGGCTGCCGCGAACATCCAGCGCAAGCCAGGGATGCCGGCCACGTTGGCGATCTCATGCGGGTCGCTGACGCATGTGGTGGTGCCGTGCGGAGCAAGCGCACGTGCGAACTCGGCGGGCGTGAGCAGCGTGCTCTCGATATGCGTGTGCGCCTCGACGAGGCCAGGCGTGAGATAGTGACCGCCCAGGTCCACCTCCACACTGCCCCCATAGGCGCCGCGCGGCCCGATGCCCGCGATGCGCCCCTGGTATACGGCGACATCGGCGGGATAGATCTCATGCGAGAAGACGTTCACGACCTGCCCGCCGCGCAGGACGAGGTCAGCCGGCCGCTTTCCACGCGCGACCGCGATCAGCTCGCGCCGACGCTCCCACCGGAGCTGGTCGTCCCCGATGCGCATCGCGTCGGCGTGGTCTCTGCCCATGCTCACCGCACGCCCCTTTCCTGCGCCTCACTCCGCTCCCTGCCGCCCCGTGGGTCGAAATTGCACACAGTATCGGCGGCGAGTCGAATGGTGTCAAGCGCCGGAAAGGGATCGGACAGCTCACGGCGTCATACCGCACGGGCGGCGTAGGTCTCCAGCACGCTCAGCGCGCGCTCGAAACGGCGTGAATCCGGAGCATAGACGTGCATCATGAGGTGACCGTCGCGCATCCACGCCAGGTAGCGCTCCTGGAAGGCGCCCGGATCGTGCAGCGCATGCAGCGCCGCGAACAACGCGACGAGGAACCGCCGTTGTGGCTCGCCGCCGGCTTTCCCCAACAGATCGTCCGCGCTAGAAACGACGACGATATCGGCTTCGTCGAATCCCGCCCGGTACAGGCCCTCCACGGCCCGCGCCAACTCACCGGCATCGTCGAACACGGCGAACACATAGTCGCGCGGGTTCACGGCGCCGACGAACGCCACATCCCGCGGGACATCAAGACCCCTCACATCAATCGCCACCATTAGCTCCCCTTCCTGTTCTCAGCTTTCTGTGCTCGTGCCGGCCCTGAGTGGTGCCGCGATCTCGCACTGCGCCGCTCAAGGCGCATCCCTGGCCAGCCAACATTCCTTGCCAGCGGCACATTGACCGCCCGCTCACAGCGCCTGCACGACATAACGACCGTAGTGGACCAGGCGATAGCCGCCGGCGCCGCGCACAACCGCGGCCGCTTTGGCTCGCCCTAGATCATCGGGACAATGCACCAGGAGATTGGACTTGCCGTCCCGCAGCGCCTGCAAGAAGCCGCGACGACTCGTGCGCGCATCGGTGCTCAGCGCCCAGAAGGCGATGAGGGCGCGCTTGAGCCAGTTGCTCTCCTCCCTGGCCCGCCCCTCGGCGTAGTCCCGCGGGCCCTCGTACGTCAGGGTATCCGCGCCGGAGAAGCCGACCTTCTGAAGCGTTTCAGCCGCTTGCTCGGCCTGCGTCTGCCGATCGAAGACGGCGATGAGGTAATCGCTGGGGTACGTGCTGGTTCCGGGTTGCCAGTTTCCGCGCGACATGATAGAGGCTCCTTTCCGCAACCCTATCCTGGTGGGCGGGGCTTCCGCCCGCACTTCAGAGCGTATCAACTCCAATTGAAGGTTCGATGGCGATGCGTTGAAGAGGCGCTGAATAGGCACGCGAGCGGCGAGCAGCGGATGGACGCACGTCATGACGACGCGAACGACCTCTTCCGCCGGCAGCGCCCGCTGGGCCAGGGCTGGCGAAAGAGGTCGTGTACGTTTGGTGGAGGTTTGAAAGATAGATTGGATTTCCGCTGGATGGCGGTCAGGCATCCGGACAGGAAGTGAATTGGGTCGGGCGCGGGCAGGGTATTCGGAGGGAATCGGAGGGAATCGGAGGGAATCGGAAGGCACGGAATCGGCCGATTACTCGGCCACCGGTTGCCCGCCGCTATAGTGTCCCACGTACTCACGCTCGGCCGCCGTCAGGGGTGTCTTATCGTCGCCGGAGAGCTTGAACCAGATAACGTTCTCCAGCCAGAAGCGGTAGACAAACGCCGCGAACGAGGGGGCACACACACGAATCGCGCGGATGACAGCCTGCATGTCTACCTCGTCCCCATCACCCTCTCCCTCGTCCCCTTCTCTCTCTTCCGCGGCATCCACAAAGGATGCGAGATCGCCCGGAAACGCCAGCACGCAGTGTTCTCCGGCTGGCGTCAGATAGAGGTACCAGATCACGCAGTCCTGCTGGTCGTACAGGAAACCGACGATGTATCCGTCCGGACTTCCCGGGCACGGGAGGATCTGGTCGCCAAGCTGGAACGTACACGCCGTGCAGGAGGGGATGCGATCCTGCAGCTCGGTCGAGGCCATCAACCTGAGAAAGGCATCGGGGAGCGTGAGGCCCAGCTTACTCGCGGCGCTCACGATCTCATCCAATTTGCCGCGCGCCTCGGGAGGATTTCTGTATATCTCCAACCGCTGATCCATGGACGCGCCAAGCGGTTCGAGCCAACTGAATCTCTCGTCGGGCACGGCGATGGGCGGCAGGCTCTCATAGGGAAAGAGGCAATACGTGCCATCACAGGGCCGATATTGCCCCAGGTCAAAGGACCACCAGCCGCGCTCGAACGGGGTATGCGGCATCTCATCCATATAGTCTCGACCTCCGCGGCGCTCAGTCCGCGGTATTCGGCCCGCGGCGAGGGGTATTATACATCAGGTTGAGAGAACCGAACACAATCATCGGAGCACGCTCAGGAATCGGCCGCGGTCGCTTTCGCACGCTCACGTACAGCTGGGCGTTGGCTCTAAATCGCTGCGTCGCTGGCTGGGACGACGTGCGCGCCGCGGGCGCGTGGGCGGTGCTATACTCCGCCTGGACGTGCGCCAGGAGGCCGCGCGTCTGGCGCTCTGCATGCACACTCGGCGAGGAGTTTGAACACGATGAAGCTGGTGACCTATGTCGCGCCGGGGGCCGATACGGCCGAACGCGCCGGCGTGCTGCACGGCGACCTGGTGCTCGACCTCGAGCGCCTGGGCGCCTGGGCGCGTCGTGAAGGCGAGACGCTGCCCGCACTGCCCAGCAGCGTATTGGGCTTGCTGCGGCTGGGGACTGAGGGCATGGCCGCGGCGCGCGACACGCTAGAGATGGCTGGCCGCGCCCGCACCGAGGACCTGCGTGCCGAGGCGGGCCTCGCGCGCCGGCTGGGCGAGGTGCGACTGCGCACGCCCGTGCCCGACCCACCGACCATCCGCGACTTCTACGCCTTCGAGCAGCACGTGAAAGCGGCGCGCGCACGGCGCGGGCTGGGGATGATCCCTGAGTGGTATCAGATCGCCGTCTTCTACTTTACCAATACCGCCGCGCTCTACGGCGCCGAAGAGCCGGTCCCGTATCCCCAGCACAGCCACGAGCTGGATTTCGAGCTGGAGATCGCCGCCGTCATCGGCCGCGAGGGCAAGGACATCCCCGCCGAGGAGGCACCAGCCTACATCGCGGGCTACATGGTCATGAACGATTGGAGCGCGCGCGACCTCTGGCGGCAGGAGGCGCCGCTGAACATGGGGCCGGCCAAAGGCAAAGACTTCGCCACGTCCCTCGGCCCATGGCTGGTCACGAGCGACGAGCTGGAGGGCCGGCGCATTGGGTCGGGCAAAGACGAGCGCTACGACCTGGCCATGGCGGGGCGCATCAACGGCGACCAGCTGACCAACGCCAACTTCAAAGACATCACCTATACCTTCCCACAGATGATCGAGCGCGCATCCATGGGCGTGCGCCTGCGCCCCGGCGACATCCTCGGCTCGGGCACGTGCGGCACGGGGTGCATTCTGGAGCTGGGCACCGAGCGCCATCGCTGGCTGGAGCCGGGCGATGTGGTGGAGATGGAGATCGAGCACCTTGGGCTGTTGCGCAACACCATCGCGCCGCCAGAGAAGGGACGCTGAGCTATGCCCACTCCCACACCACCCCCGCCCGGCGAAGAGCCGACCAACGAGGCTGAGCTGTATCGCTTCCACTTCCGCCGGCTCATCGGCTGGTACATCGAGGCACTGGATGCCCTGCCCGCGGAGGCCTACTCCTGGCAGCCACCGCGGCCCGAGGCCAACTCGCTGGCCGTCATGATGAGTCACGTGGCGTCGTCGGCGGAATGGTGGGTCCTCAGCTGTGTGGGCGATGGCCCAATCGAGCGCGACCGCGACGCCGAGTTCGCCGCGCGGATCGACTGGCCCACCATGCGCGCCCGGCTGCGTCGCTGGCTAGAGCAGGCCGAGGCCTTGCTCGACGGAATGGGGCCGGAGCAGCTGGGCGCCATCAGCCGGAACCCGGCGGGAGATCGCATGAACCGGCGCTGCCTGTCACACACGGTGGAGCATCTGGGGCTGCATCTAGGCCACGTGGAGATCACGGCGGACTGGTGGCAGGCGACGCAGGCGACGCAGTGAGGCCCCCACCCCTGACCCTTCCCTCGCTACGGCGGGAGAGGGGAGTTGGGGCGCAGGAGAGGCGAGGGACGCGAGAGAGGAGAACCAGCGGAGGAGAGCCAGCGACGGCCCGCTCCTGCCCCGTGTGGCGGGAGCGAGATGCTGGAGTGGCCAGCGCAGGTGAAGCGGGAGCGAGCGGCGGTGGGACGTGATACGCGTTCCGCGGCTCGTCGTCCCCGCGGCGGGAGAGGGAGCCAGAGCGGCGGATGGAGGGAGCGGAGATGGCCGAGGAGATGCGGGCGCTGGCGGAGCTGATCGCCCGGCACTACGACCCGCAGGCCAAGGCGCCCCAGCCGCTCAGGGTGCTGCCGGGGCGGGCCATCTGCCGGGTGGACCGGGCGGTGGATCCGCACTGGGTGCTGCGCGCCTTCCAGGGCGGCGATGCGGACGAGCTGCGCGCGAACCTGGCGGCGCATGCAGCCGTGCTCCTGTTTCTGGAGCGGCAAGGCTATCCTACGGCGCGATTGGTGCGCGCGCTCGATGGCTCGCTGGTGATCGCGCAGGGCGGCTGGTGGGCGGTCGTCACGACGTACGTCGAGGGCGAGCCAGCGGATTTCACGCCGCCCACGCTGCGACGGCTGGGCGCCGCCCTTGCCCGGCTGCATACACTCAACGTGGGCGATGCCGCTACGGCGGACCCGCCCGTTCCGCCATCGGTGGGCCTCTCACCGCGGGACGTGCCCGAGGGGCTGGCTCTGCTCGCGGCGCTCGACGGGCGCATACCGCGCGAGCTGCGCTCCCAGCGCGACGCCTTCATCGCCGCGCTGTACGCCGCCCAGCCCCACGCGGAGCTGCCCACCGCCGTGCTGCACACGGACCCCCACGCTGGCAACGCCATCCTCCTGGCGGACGGCTCGCTCGCGCTGGTGGACTGGGACAACGCGGGTCTCGGCACGGCGATACTGGACCTCGGCTACCTGCTCATCACCTGCGACAAGGGCCTGCCGCGCCTGCCGGACACGCACCCCGACCCGGCCCGCATCGCGGCGCTGGTAGAGGGCTATGCCAGCGTGCGCATGCCGTCACAGGCTGAGCTGGCGGCGCTGGCGGACGCCGTGCGCTATGGGCCGGTCACGCGCGGGGCCGCGCACTTCGCCGGCGCCGTGGCGAGCGGCGCGCCGCCGGGCGCATGGCAGAGTTGGTGGGCGCGGTATCGGGCCGCGCATGAGACCGCTGGGCTGGCCCGCGAGTACTTCGCGCGCGCCGCCGGTTGACGCCGCACACCAGTCTGCTATACTGCCCCCAGCAGGGCAATAGTGCCTGCACGGTCACGCTCACTGGCAGAGCAGCCGAGTGAGCTACTGACGCCTTTCGCGCCAGCGCAAGCGGGCATCCGCCGAATAGCCCCTCAGGGTAGGCGATTTGCGCGCCAGCGGCAGCAAGCGTGCGCCCGGTGGGCTCCTCCATGGGACCGCGTGGGCAAGCGACCCAGGTGCGCGAAGGGTGTCCGCGGGCACGCGGCTCAACGGGCGTGCGACGAGGGCAATGCCAGGGGGAAACCGCGCCGCGGACGCCAGGTGGTCGGCCGCCGGATGCGGTGAGCGTGGGGCGGGACGGGTGGTGGACTCCGCGAATGGGTATCGTAGGGGGCGAGAGGACGCGATGGCGGATCTGAGTGGACGCGAGCTGGGGGGATGCCGGCTGCTCAAGCCGATTGGCATCGGCGGCATGGGCGAGGTCTATCTGGCGGAGCAGACGCGCCTGGGCAACCGGCCGGTCGCGGTGAAAGTGGTGCGGCTGGATAGCGGGGTCCTCACGCCCGACATGATCGCGGACATCGAGCGCCGCTTCACGCGAGAGGCGGCGCTGCTGGGGTCGTTCTCGCACCCTAACATCCTTCCTGTTCACGACGCGGGCGTGCAGGACGGCCTGCTCTATCTCGTCATGGACTACGTCCCCGACGGATCGCTGGCCGACGCCATCCGCCCGGGACCAGCGCAGAAGCTATCCCCGCCCCTTCCGCCCACCCTGGCCGCCGAGCTGGTCGGCCAGGTGGCCTCCGCGCTGCAATACACCCACGATCGCGGCGTGGTCCACCGCGACGTCAAGCCGGGCAACATCCTCGCGCGCAAGACGGACGACGGCAAGTGGCAGCTGCTGCTGGCGGACTTCGGCGTCGCCAAGGCGATGCAGGAGGCCAGCCAGAAGACACAGGTGACCGGCACGCTGATCTATATGGCACCCGAGCAGTTCTCGGGCACGTTTTCGCCCGCAAGCGACCAGTACGCGCTGGGCGTGGTGGCCTACCAGCTGCTGACAGGCCGCCCGCCCTTCGAGGGCGATCTAGCGACCGTCACGCAGGCCCACCTGAACCAGCCGCCGCCGTCGATGCGCGCAACCAATCCGGCGGTGTCGCCAGCGCTCGACGCGGTGGTCATGCGAGCGCTGGCGAAGAAGCCTGACGATCGCTTCCCCAGCGTGACGGCGTTCGCGGATGCGCTGCGGGCCGCGGCAGCTATTCCCGCCGCGGCGCCCGTGGCGGGGGCATCCACTCCGTGGCCCGGCGCGCCGGAGAGCGGCTCGGGCGCGCGCAAACCCAACCTTGCGCGGGCGTGGCTCGCCGTGCTGGCGGCGGTGGTGCTGCTGGTGGGCGCCGTGGGTGGAGCTGGCGTGCTGCGAGCATACAGCCGGCAGGTGAACACACAGGCGACGCAGACGGCGACAGCGCGATCCGCACGGACGGCGGTCGCGAACGCCACCGGCTCGGCCGCCGCGGCGACCACGCCCGTACAAGTCAGCGCCACGCAAACGGCCGCCGCCATCATCGCCACGGCCACCGCCAATGCCTACATCCCCACGGCCACGGCAACCTACGGTCTGGGCACCGACGTCACCGCGCCGCCGCCAGCCCCCGCCGAGGCGAACGCCCTCGTCTTCGCCGACGCCTCACCCACCTGCCACGGCAACAATCCTGCCTGGGTAGTAGACAACAACACCACAGTGTCGTGCCCTCCGAATGGCGGCGTCCAGCTGCAAGTCAAGGCGGCGGAATCGCTCGCCTGCATCGAGCAGCACAACGTTCCCGGCGATGCCTACCTCAGCGTGCTTGTCACCCCACAGGGCAGCGACGAAACGAAGGGGCCCGTGCTCGGGTTCCGGCAGGGTCAGGTCACCATCGGCACGTCGACTCCCGGCACCACCGAGTACGCGGGGGTTGGGTATTACTACGGCGTGGTCAAGGCCAGCGCGACATACACCCTCTACGCGTTCGACTCGGCCAAGCCGCAGACGACGATTGCCAACGGCACGCTGCCGACGGGTCCCGCCGCCGACTTCGCGCTGGGCGTGCTGGCGCAGGGTAGCCAGATCACGCTCTACGTCAACGGGCAGCCCATCGCGGCGCCCATCACGAATAGTGCGCACGCGAACGGGTGGGTCTCGCTCTGCACGAACGGGGACACGATCTTCCGCGATCTGCAGGTCTACAGCCTGAAGGGGTCGTGACTAACGGCTGACGTTGAAGCGGAACTCGACGATGTCGCCGTCCTTGACCACATAGTCCTTGCCCTCCAGCCGGACTTTGCCATGCTCGCGGGCCACCTTCATCGAGCCCTCGTTGGCCATCAGGTCGTCGTAGTGCACCACTTCGGCGCGAATGAAGCCGCGCTCGAAGTCGGTGTGGATCTTGCCGGCGGCGGTGGGCGCCTTCGAGCCGCGTGTCACAGTCCAGGCGCGCACCTCATCCTCGCCGGCCGTCAGGAACGAGATCAGGTTCAACGCGCGGTAGCCCGCCTGAATGACGCGGTCGGTGCCCAGCTGTGGCAGACCGAGCGCCGCCAGATATTCCTCGGCGTCGGCTGGGGGCAGGTCGCGCAGCTCGGCTTCCAGCTTGGCCGAGACGGCCACCACCTCGGCGCCCTCCGCCCGCGCGCGCTCCACCACGCGCGCCACCTGCGCCACCTCGCCGCCGCGCGCGACAGCCGCGTCGAGGGCGGCCGGGGTCGAGGCGTCCACCAGCTCGCCCGCCGCGCCCAGCGCGTCTTCGCTGACGTTGGCGACGTACAGCCGAGGCTTCATCGTCAACAGGAACAGCTCGCGCAATACTGCTTCTTCCTGAGAGTTCGGTTGGAGCGTCGATGCGGGCAGGCCCTCGTTCAGGTGCTCGCGCACGCGGCGCAGCACCTCCAGCTCCTCCAGCAGCTTCTTGTCGCCGGACTTTGCCTTCTTGGATGTGGCGTCAATGCGCTTGTCCACCGTGGCGAGGTCGGTGAGGGCCAGCTCAGCCATCAGCTCGTCCAGGTCGCGGAGGGCATCGGCACCGCCCTCCGCGGTCGTGAAGCAGCGCAGCACAATGGCCAGCGCGTCGGCGTTGCGAATGTGCCCCAGGAACTCCGCGCTCAGCCCTTCGCGGCGGCTGGTCTCCACCGCCTGGCCGATGCCCGCGACATCCACGAACTCGACCGTGGTGGGAACGACCTTGCGCGGATGATAGATCTCCGCCAGCCGGTCCAGCCGCGCGTCGGGAACGGGCACCACGGCGCGGTTGGCCTGCACGGTGCTGGTGGGGTAGCCGCTCACCTGGGCTCCGGCGCTGGTGAGGGCGTTGAACAGGGTAGTCTTGCCGGCCTGGGGCAGGCCGATGATGCCGACGGTCAATGCCATACGGGTCGCTTCGCTCCATTCTCCCGCGGATGAGGGTGCCCTCTGTCACCGCGTTATGCGGCGTGGACAGAGGCCCAGGGAGTATACCACGCGGGACGTAGAGCGTGGGGCGTGGGGCGGAGACGGGTTGTACGGAGACGGGTTACACGGAGGACAGAGGTTGTTCGGAGCCAGAGGGCATAGGACAGGCGGGAGCGCGAGCGATGGCCTCAACGCACCTGATGCATCGCCTGGTCACGCCCCCGCCGGCCATGCTTACCAGGTGTAGGGAGGGCGTGGGCTGACCCGCGGCTCCTCCTCCCGGCCATCCGTGCCCGCCGGGTCGGCGGAAGACTCGTAGGGATGGGAATGGCCATCGGACGACGCTGTGCCTGTGGGCCAGCTCGACGCACTCCACATCGGCGGCACACTCACCGGCGCCGAGACGTCCGAGGCCGATTCGGGGCCCACTGGCTCCAGCCGGGCCGCGCGCAGGCCGGTTTGGATCTGCGATGGCCAGTGTGGATCGGGGACGGAGTCGGATTCCGGCCGCGAGGGCCAACTGGGGTTGGGTAAGGGGGAGAGCGCGGGGTCCGGCATGGGCACGCTTGGCGGCGGTGCGGGCCAGCCGGAAGCAGCGCTATCGACCGGCGGCTGAGGCTGCGGCTGGAATGGCCAGACCGCCTCGGTGGATGCGGGATCGGACGCCGGCTGAGGTGGTGAGGACCAGTGTGGGTCAGAGGGCACATCGCTTACAGGCTGGGGCTGGCTGGAGGCCGCGCCCGCATAGGGCGCCTGCGAAGACGCCGCGCCGATCTCGGCGGCGCTGTCGGCGACGTCTTGCTGGTCATCGGCGAAGCCGAAGGGCAACTCGCCATCGGCTTCGAGCGCGTCGAGGTGGCGCGCCCGCGCCAGCATCTTGCCGAGATCTGGCCGCACTTCGACGTTTTTCTGGGGGATGCGCGACCACACGCGCACGGCATCGCGGTATGCGCCCGCGCGGTAGCAGTAGAAACCCAGTACGGCGCGCGCGTCGAAGACGTTGCAGCGCTGCCACAGACCGAGACGCTCAGCCGGGCTCTGCAGCACCTCCTCGGTTGCGTCCACGACATCTACGCGGGAATAGAGCGGATGGCCAAAGAGCTTGTAGGGGAACCCGTAGAAGAGGCCAAGCCGAGCGGGCTGCTCCTCCTGTGCGCTGGCACTGGGACCGTTCTTGCGCACCAGCCCGACGAAGAAGCTGCGCGTCCACGGGCCGGACTGCCACACGGCGAGGATGACCACCAGAGCCACGAAACGTGCCAGGTAGCGCTCCCAGGTGAACGGCGCGATGGCGCTGGCCACGCCGAGCGTTGCCAGGCCGGCGCCCAGGGTCCACGCCCCAAAGACCAGCCGCTGGCGATCCCAGCCCAGGAGGTCATAGTGGTGGTGCATCGGCGTGGCCAGGAAGGGCAGCGGAAACTCGGTGTGCTTGAAGCGCTGGTCGTCGCCGAAGCGCGGCAGGTAGAGAAACGTGCGGAAGAATTTGACCAGGATGCGCCCCTGTGCCAAAGCCGAAACGCCTTCGAGCACGAAAACGCCGCCGATGAAAGGCAGGAGCAGCTCGAGTCGCGTGATGACCGTCACCAGCGCCAGCAGACCACCCAGGGCCAGCGCGCCGGTGTCGCCCATGATCAGCCTGGCGCGGCGGCGACCTCGCCCCTGTCCGTGGGCTTTATAGGACGACGGCAGGTTGAACGGAAGGTAGCCCAGCAGTGCGCCAACCATGGCCAGCAGCACCAGCACCGACGGCCAGTTCACGTTGCCGGTCTGGCTGAGAATGATGATGGCGAACGAAAGTGCCGCGCTGATCAGCAGCCCGCCGGACAGGCCATCCAACCCGTCGCTGAAATCCACGGCCAACGACGTACTGCTGGCCACGGTGACGGTCATGAGCACGAAGAAAGCGATCCAGATGTAGTGGGTGTGCTTGAGCAATCCACCCAGGCCAGGTACATCGGCATAGGGCGGGTAGGCGAAGCGTGCGGAGGGGATGAGGCGATCGAGCGCGATGGCGGCGGCCAGAGAGACAATCACCACGCCGGTGAACTTCGCCAGCTCTGAGATGCCTTCGTCCCGGTGCACCTTGCGCCAGTCGTCCATGAAGCCGACGATGGCGAAGCCGACCATGGCGCCGAGCAGGATGGCCACCAGGGTCCACTGGCTGACATCAAAACCCATGAACACGCCCGTGGCCACGGTGGCACCCACAATCGCCAGCACCATCGCCGCGCCGCCCACCAGTGGCAGCTCCGACGAGCGCACAGCGCGCACGCGCCGTTTGCGCCGACCGGTGACGACCACAGCTCTGGCGCCGCCGCTGGATTGATCTGGACGAAATTCGCCCGGCTTGCGCTCGCCGCTGCGGAACCACGGGAAGAGCCCGAGCGCCAGCCCGCAGGCCACCAAGCTCACGCCGATCCCCGCAACCAGGGCTAACAGCAGCACCATCGAAACCATCGGCACACCCCTGCCACTCCAGCGCTCACGCCCGGTATCTGGTCGTCTCCCGTGCCCGGCCGCCCGCCTACACTGAACAACGCCGTGTCACTGTATCGGGTAACGAGCGGTGGGACTTCGCCAGCCTCTGTCGCAGGCGATCCGCGGTCTGCGGTCCGTGCCAGCGCGCCCACGTCTGAACCACCAGATTGCGCTCCATTGCCGTACTCCTAAGTGCATTGCCCACGTATCGCACTGCCCACGCCAGCGCACGTGCGGACGGGCCTCATTGCATCATCGTGTCGCATGCAGCTCTGCCAGCAGCTCACGAGCAACTCGCCGGTCATCCCATGGCTGCTTCTCGCGGCCGACGATGATGCTCTGCTCATGTCCTTTCCCGGCCAGCAGCACAGTGTCGCCAGGGCGCGCCACCGCCAACGCCCGCGCGATGCCCTCGCGACGGCCCACGACTTCCTCGAAGTGGTCGCCCGCGCGCGCCCCCGCCTGTTCCGCGCCGCGCGCGATCTCACGCAGCACCTTCGCGGAGTCTTCCTCCCGCGGGTCCTCGTCGGTGATCACGAAGAAGTCCGCCAGACGCGCCGCGACGGCACCCATCAGCGGCCGCTTGACCACGTCGCGGTCACCTGCCGACCCAAAAACGGCGAGCAGTCGCCCTTGCGTCAGTGGACGGAGCACCTGGAGCACTTTCTCCAGGCTGTCCGCTGTGTGCGCGTAGTCCACCACGACCGTGAACGGCTGTCCCACGTCCACCCGCTCCATGCGCCCCGGCACGCTCGGCGCGTGCGCCAGCGCGTCGGCCATCACTTCGGGCGCCAGGCCATGCGCGTAGCCTACCGCGAGCGCCGCCAGGCAGTTCGCGACGTTGAAGCGCGCCACCAGAGGCGTCGTCACGTCGAAGGCCGCGCCATCCGGCAGATGCACGCGGAAGCGCGAGCGATCCGCTCCCAGGTCCAGATCGCTAGCCCAGATAGTGGCGTCTGAGTGCTCGATGCCGTAGCTGATGATGGGGGCGCGGCAGAAGGTCTTGAGATAGGCGAACGAGGAATCGTCGGCGTTGAGCACACAGACGCGCGGCGGCTGGACGGCCAGCGCCTTATGCGCGTCCGGGTCAACTGCCTCGCACAGCATGGCCTTGGCGCGGCGGTACTGTTCGAGCGTGCCATGCACTTCCAGGTGCTCGGTGGTAATATTCGTCACCACGGCCACGTCGTACTCCACGCCGGTCACGCGGTGCAGCGCCAGTCCGCTGGAGGTCGTCTCGACGACCGCGCAATCCACGCCCGCGCCGGCCATGCGCGCCAGCAGCGCCTGCACCTCAGGAGCCTCCAGCGTGGTGAAGCGCGTGTCATTCTGCCAGCGCTGGTCACCTATCTTGAAGTCAACCGTGCTCATCAGGCCGGTGGACCGCCCAGCGCGCGCCAGCAAACACTCCACCAGGTTGGTGGTGGTCGTCTTGCCGTCGGTGCCCGTGACGCCGATGACTTCCATACGATGGGTGGGGTGGCCGTAAAAGGCGGCCGCCACCACGCCGAGCGCGCGGCGCGAATCGCCGACGCGCACGTAGGTGCACTCGGAGGGCAGGTCGTGCGGGGCGGCATCCTCGCCCATGACAGTCCGTGCGCCGCGCGTCACGGCGTCGGCGATGAACGCGTGGCCGTCGTGGCGCCGGCCACGAATCGCCACGAAGAGTCCGCCGGGCGTCACCTCACCGGAGCTGTAGGCAACCCCCGTCACGGAGCCTGTCGCGGGGCCCCGCACCTCCGCGTCCGGCAGCTCGCTCAGGATCTGTGCCAGCTCCACACACGCCTCCTCGCTCACTCGTAAGCCTCACACATTGGACGAACCACGCAACCACATCGGCTCGCCCGCACGTCTGATCATCGTCGAAATGTCGTGATTAGCCTGGCCCAAGCAGCAGCTCGCCTTCCGCGACCACCACCGCATGGCCGCCGACGCGGACCGCACGCACGGCATCTGGCTGGCCCTCCACTTCCACCTCCAGACGACTGGGGCGGCCCATCTCGATGCCCTGCTCGATCCAGCCGCGAGCTACGCCATCCGTACCGAGCTGGAACCGACCATGGCGGAAGAGATAGGCGCTCAGCGGACCGGCCGCGGAGCCAGTGGCGGCGTCCTCCGTGACGCCCACCGCCGGGGCGAAGAGGCGTGCGTGCGCCAGTGCATCGGGGGCCTGGGTCTCCGGCGAAAAGAGATAGGCGCCGCCGGTATCGCTGGCCGCCAGCAGAGGCAACAGGTCAGGTCTCGCCTGCGCCCGGCCAATGGCCGCGAGGGAGCGCACAGGCACGAAGGAGAAGGGCGTGCCCGCGGAGCCGCGCTCGATGGGCAGTCCCGGCACGTCCAGGTCCTCCGCTCCAAGGCCAAGTGCGGCGGCCAGCAAGGCGACATCGCCGCGCCACGGCTCGAACGTGGGCACGGGCTGGTGCATCCAGGCGAAGGGCACTGCGCCAGGTGTGGCGCGCACGTCCACGGGCAGTGTGCCGACGCCCAACTGGAGGAGAATGCGCGTGGTATCGCCGGTAGCGGGGGCCGGCACGCGTCCCTCGTGAGCCAGCGCGACGGCGGTGCCCACGGTGGGGTGCCCGGCGAAGGGCAGCTCAAACGCGGGCGTGAAGATGCGCACGCGGCACATGGCAGCGGGATCGGTGGCGGCGACGACGAACGTGGACTCGGAGTAGTTCATCTCACGGGCGATGGCCTGCATCTCGACGTCCGTGAGGTCGTCGGCGTGCGGCAGCACGGCGAGCTGGTTGCCGCCGAAGGCGCGATCGGAGAACACGTCCAACTGGATGAAGCGGTAGGTGCGCGCAGCCATATGTCCCTCCTAATGCTGAGCTTGCGAGGTGGATGCACATCCCTCGACCAGCTTACCTTATGGGCGCAAGTTGGCGGCGGTGCCATAGGCCAAACGGGGCGGAGGGGAGTGAGGGAGACGAAGGGAACAGGGAGTTGAAGGGAGGAGGCACCACAAAGGGATGCCGGGTGTTGTGGAACCGTTGCGCGTCCATTCGGTCGGAGTCGTCTGGACGATGCGATGCACAGGGACCGAGAAACCGCCAGGGATGCCAGGAGAGCGCGCCGCGGCGGACCGATCCGGACAAGAGAGAGAGAATGTACTCGTGGGGTGGATGCCCATCCCTCAGTCTTGTGCGACAGTGCCCCCTCCCTATGCGGTATCATCACAAGCGGGCGCCGTGGGCAGAGCCATGGCCCACGGCGCGTGATGGAGGCCGCATGGACCACGACCAGCTCTTCAAGGCGGTGCTCACCGCCCAGTTCGCCCCCTTCCTCGAGCTCTTCTTCCCCCAGGAGGCCGCTCAGCTCGACCTCGCCCACGTCCACTTCGTCGACAAACAGCTCTTCGCCGACCCGCCCAGTGGCGTCACCCGCGAGGTGGACCTGCTTGCCGAAGTGCCCCTACGCACGCCCGCTTCGCCCTCGTCTACTCCGGCAACGGCGGTGGGTGACGAGGTGACAGACCGCGAGACGCCCGAAGCGGACGACCAGGCGGGCAGGGTGCCCGCCCAGGCCCTGGTGGCCATCCATATCGAGGTGCAGGCCCAACGCGACCCGGCCTTCGTGTGGCGCGAGCTAGAGTACTACGCCTTGCTGCGCCGGGTGCGCAGCCTCCCCATCATCCCCATCGCCCTCTTCCCGTTAGTCGACGTGTTGGGCCACCAACAGGGCCGCGGGCGCAGTCGACGCCCCGAGGTGGCGTACGAGGTGGTGACGCAGCAGGATGCGGCGTTGGGCCACCCCATCCTGACCTTTAGCTTTCTAGCGGTGACGCTGCGCACGCTGGACGCCGCCGTCTACCTCGGACGGCCGCAGGCGTTGGCGGGGGCGTTGGCGGCGTTGATGCGCCGGCCGGCGAGCATGTCGGCCAGCCAGTACAAACTGGCCTGTCTGCGGCGTATCATAGAGGGGACGGCGGTGGCGCGGGAGGAAGCACGCCAGTTGCTGCTGGATGTGGTAGAGAGTTATCTTCCGCTGGAAGGACGTGAGGCGGAGGCGTTCGAGCGCTTGTTGGAGGAGCCGGAGCAACAGGGGGTGCGGCAATCGATGAAGACGTGGAGTGAGCAGCAACAGGAAATCGGCGCGGCACGGGGAGCCGTGCGTGCCAAACAGGACGACATCTTGCGGGTGCTGGAGAGGCGCCTGGGTGCCGTGCCGGCGCCGGTCAGGGAGCGCGTGCGCCAGATCCAGGAGGAGGCGGCCCTCGACGCGCTGCTGGATCGTGTAGCCACCGCGAGCACACTCGCCGACACGGGGCTGGTGTAGCAGTCCACAGTCTAGGATCGTGCCCACTATGACTACGCAGCCGAGCGGCAGGACGCTTTTCGCCTCTGGCCCGCCTCTTGCGGGCGCTGGATGGGCCGCTGGGATGAACTTCCGGGCGCGAGGCGCGCCGGAGGCCGCCCGCGGAGCGAGCACGAACGACTAGCAGGAAAGCGGAGGCACGCGTGCAGATACGGCGCTATCCAGGCAACCCCATCCTGACACCACGACCCGAATGCTGGTGGGAGCAGAAAGGCACGCTCAACTGCGCGGCGGAAGAGGGTGAGGACGGCCGCATTCACCTGCTCTACCGTGCCGTCGGGTTCGACGGCATCTCGCGCTTCGGCTACGCCGCCACTCGCGACGGGCACACTATTGAGGAGCGGCCGGCCCTGCCTGTCTACGAGGGCGATATCGACGACCCGTATGCGCGACTCGGCGTGGAGGACCCGCGTATCACCCGGCTGGAAGGGCGCTACTACATCACCTACACGCTGGCCTCGCTCTACAGGGTCGACTCGCCACCCACGATACCGAACGAGCAGGCGCCATGGCGCGTGCGCGCCGGGATACTGGTCACCGACGACTTCCGCCAGTTCGAGAGCTATGGCCACATTCTCCCCAACATCGACACGAAGGATGTCGTGCTCTTTCCCGAGCGCATTGGCGGGCGATACGTGCTGCTGCACCGCATCTATCCCGATATCCAGATCGCGTACAGCGACGACCTGCGCCACTGGGAGGGACACCAGACGATTATGCGCCCGCGGCCGCACACCTGGGAGGGCGAGCGCGTCGGGGCGGGCAATCCGCCGCTCAAGACAGAGCTCGGCTGGCTCCTGTTCTACCACGCCAACGAGTTCTTCGAGCGCGAGGGCAACAAAAAGCGCTACCGCATTGGGCTGGCGGTCCTCGATCTGGAGCATCCTGAGCGGGTGATCTACCGCCATCCTGACCCCATCTTGGAGCCGGTCGAGCCATACGAGCGCACGGGCGCCGTCAACGACATTGTGTTTGTGTGCGGCGCCGTGGAGCGTGCGGGGACGTATTATCTCTACTACGGCGCGGGCGACGGTGTTTCAGCGCTCGCTACAGTGAGCAAAGACGACGTGCTGGCGCTGGTGCGCGAAGGACTCGCCCGACAGCAATCCGGCCAGGTGGCGGGGACGCACTGAGTGAGGCGGCGCCGCGGCACCTGTTCATGCGACCGCGCCCGACCGCGACTAGGCTGATGCTATTCCGCTGGGATTCTCCGTTCGCGCGACGGAGGGAAACGATCGCGGGATGGACGTGTGCCCGCACGAGCCTCTCACCCCGCATGCTTGAAGCCGGCGGCACGCATGGTCAGCGGCTCTCCCTGGCGATGAACGACGGTGTTCACCACGCGGCCGAGGACGAGGGTGGAGTCGCCGGCCGGAAGCTGTCCGACCACCTGGCACTCGACGGAAGCGAGACCATCTTGCCAGGTGGGGCAACCGGTCTCACCAGGTGCGAGGCGCAGCTCGCGCGCCTTGTCGGGCACGCGGCTGTGCGGCTTGCCCAACCGGCCAGATAGCTCGCGCTGATCATCGCTGAAAACGTTGACGGCGAAGTGGCCCGTACGCTGGATCAGTGGCAGCGAGAAGGAATCGTTTTCGACGGAGACCACCACCAGCGGGGGATCGAAGGAGACCTGCGATAGCCAGTTCGCCGTGAAGGCGCCAACTTCCTCAGTGGTGCCCGTGGTGACGGCATACAGCCCGTATGTAAACAGGCGCAGCGCCTCTTTCTTCGCGGATTCGTCCATTGAAGTGGCCTCCTAACAGATGGTGCCGGCCGTGCGGGCAGCGCGCCGTCCGCGCTGGCGGCATTGCGGCATTATGGCACACGACGAGAGGCCGGGGTCGTGGGTATCTCACGGTGCACGGCTTGGGGCGAGAGTTTGTCCCATGGGCGCTGTGCCTTTTTGACGCGGCGCAGTCAAATACGATACCCTGATATTACATTTTGGTGAACGGGTACGTGGCCAGATGCCGGCAATCCACCGCCCGCCAGCACACAACAAGCGCAATGATTCAGATCTCGTGAGAGAGGGCAAGGCGCCCCAGCCGCGACACTGCCGGTCACACGCGGGGCACGCGGTGCGCGGCGCCAGCCAACAGGGAGACACAGGGCCATGGCCGGCGAGACGCAGACATACTCCAATGGCGAGCCGCACGACGAGGCGGAGCCGCACGTGCCTGCGCCGCCTTCCTGGCTGCGGCCGGCGCGGGCGGTGGCTGGCGTGGTGCTGCTGACGCTGGCCTGGGGAGCGACCATGCTGGCGTTCTGGCTCGCGGCGAACACGCTTGGCATTCCCCCCCACCGTCATCCGTACGTGCGCATCGCGCTGTACGCGCTTGGCGTGTTGGGCACCTGTTGGCTGGGCGTCACGGCGCTGGCTGCCGTGCTGGTGGGAGCGTTCTGCCTCATGCTGGCGCTCACCTCGCGCACGTGGTAGCAGGCCAAGAAGGAAGCTCACCAGAGCCAGGCGGCGTCAATAGGACAGGGGAGTCCGCTGCCGAGGAGCGCGCCGCCGGTCGCGTCGGCCCCGGCGCCGTACGGTGGGCACACGTCGGGCGCGTCGTACACCGGACGCAAGTGCTCTGCGGAAATGTATGCGGACTGGCCAGCCGGGCGCGCCTGAATGGGCACAGGGAAGTCTACCGGCCCGAGATCGCTGGTGGCGGGATGGGCAGTGAAGCCGGAGGACTCGGCGAAGATGGCCGGTGTGTTGGGGCCGGTGCCCGCGCTCGTCCAGGCGAACTGGCCGACCTGCGCATCGTCCACGGAAGCGCCCCACACCGTGGCGTCCGCCTGGTCTAGGCTGGACGCGGACAGGACCGCAAGGGTGTAGGTGTGTGTGGTGCCGTCGCCGCCCACCGAACCCGGCGAGCCGTAGGCGCACGGGCCCTTCTGCTGGTTGGACGTGAACGCGCAGTAAAACCAGCCGGCTTCGCTCTGGTCGTACCAGGCGACGTAGTAGCCGATCTGGATGAAACTACTGTCGGACAGATAGGAGCCGATCCAGAAGTAGTTGGTGGTGTTTGGGGCGACGTGCTGTGGCACGTGCGTCATGATGGTGGTGCGTATCCCGGTGGCGTCGTTCGTCTCAGGGCCGGCCGCCAGCCCCACCTGCCAGTACTCGTGCTGGCCAGCACGATTCCCTCCGTCCGCGCGGGCATCGCCTGCCCCGCCGGCACCAAACAGCGACGGCAGCGCCTGTCCCTCGACCCAGAGCGTGCGCTCGCCAGCCTGGAGGCCGGCGCCCCACGCGCGCAGCGAGGACGGATTGAGCAGCGCCAGGCAGCATAGCAGCGCGATGCCCGCGGCCAGGAGCAGCGAACCGCATCCTGGGCGCCGGCTGGCGCGTCGAGAACCCCCCATAGGCCGTGCTTTCCCACCCGCCGGTGCGGCGCATGACACTCTCCGCCAGCTGCGCGACCGGCTGCGCCTGACCGCGGCCCGTGCGATCAGGGGCGGCAGGTTGACTCTGCCGCTGGACGCAGCGCATGCGCAGGAAGTGTGCCAGGGGGACGGTGCGCACGCGTCGAGGGGCCGCGCGTTGGGCGCGGCCCCTCAGTGGAACGGTGGAAGGTCGGGCTGAACTACTGGATATCGGCCTTGGCGCCGGCCTCTTCCAACTTGGCCTTGGCTGCCTGGGCCTCTTCCTTGCTGACGCCTTCCTTGCCGGGCAACGGCTTGGGCGAAGCCTCGACGAGGTCCTTGGCCTCCTTGAGGCCGAGGCCCGTCAACTCACGGACGGCCTTGATCACGTTGATCTTGTTGGGGCCGATTTCCTTGAGCACGACGGTGAACTCAGTCTGCTCTTCGGCGGCGGGGGCGGCCTCAGCGGCGGCCGGAGCGGCGCCAGCGGCCGGGCCAGCGGCCACGGCGACGGCGGGGCTCACGCCCCACTGCTCCTGGAGGGCCTTGCTCAGCTTCACCAGGTCGAGCACGCTCATGTCGCTCAGCTCTTTGATGATCGTATCCACATCGGTTGCCATGGTTTGCGTCTCCTCTGTTCTGCTCTGTTCTGCTCTGTTCTGCTCTGTCAGTTCCGCCGTCCGCTCATGCGCGGGCCGGCGGGTTTGTCTCGCTATGTTGTCTCCGCTTGGCTACCCTTCCCGTGGTGACGGGCAGAGCTGGCAGTGGGGACACTAGGCGGCTTCCGCACCGCCAAGCTGGCGGACGCGTGCCTCCAGGGTGTTGATCAGGTCGCGCAACGGCGCGCTGACGACCCCGTAGGTCTGGCTCAGCGGCCCCTGCAGCGAGCCGACGATGTCCGCCCGCAACTGGTTGCGTGGGGGTGTCTTGGCCAGAGCATCCACTTCGTCAGCCGAGATGGGCCTGCGGCCCAGAATGCCGGCCTTGATGGTGATCGGATGCGCCGTGCGGGTGGTGCGCGTGTAGTCGGCGATCGCCTTGGCGACGGCGACCTCGTCCGCGTACCCGAGTGCGATGGTCGTCTGGCCGTGCAGGACGGGCTCCAGGTTCTCCAACTGCGCCCGCTCCGAGGCGATGCGCAGCAGGGTGTTCTTGGCCACGTGCAGGTCAATGCCGTTCTGGCTGAGCCTGCGCCGCAGGTCAGTGATCTCCGCCACGGTCAAACCCTGCGTCTGCATCAGGACGGCAGCGTGCATGCGGCGCAAGCGCTCGGTCAGATCTTCGATGACGGCGGCCTTGGCTTCGGTTGGCATGGCTGTATGCTCCTTTCCAGGTCGTGGGTCGGAGACAACGAGCGCGGGCCGATCCCGCCCAGCCATCCACCACAAGCTGGAGGCAAGCCTCGCGCCCTGCGGCGGTGTCCCCGCCATCGACACCGCGCCGCGCCGAGAGTCCCTCCCTCGGCCCCTCTCCACCGCGTGGAGCGGAGAATAAGGAGAGAGCAGGTGGAGTGGGCAACAGGCACTAAAAAAGGCCTTCGCGGACGGCCCAGCCGACCCGAAGGCCCAGAGCGCTCGAAGGAAGGCGCACGCGCGGATGAGTGGCGCGGCGCATAGGAGCGCGGTGGAATCTTCGCCTCGGCAGGCCTTCGCAGTGCTTAGACGCCCGGTAAAAGGCGCACCTGCTGTCTGTGGCGTGTATGCGGTTGTCTCCACGAGTATATCAGATGTGCGGGGCGGGCGTCAAATCGGATGAGGCGCAAGGACCAGGCAGCCAGATACTCTGCGCGCCGCGTGGATAGCGCCTCGAGCGCACCGCATGGTATACTCGCGTAGCGAGGGCCCTGTTCAGCACTGCTCGCGCCACGGCGCGGCCCCGCACGTGCTCGCGCGCGCCGCCATCATGCCATCGACGTCTCTTCCCACTTCGACCCCAGGAGGCCGCCATGCCACGTGCCGGAACCCAGCCCGCCGCCACCCCCACCTCTGGTCCCGGCGGCGCGGAGGCCGGAACGCTGCCGTTCCAGAAGGTGCTCGTCGCCAACCGCGGCGAGATCGCACTACGCGTGGTGCGCGCCTGCCGGGAGATGGGCCTGCGCTCGGTCGCCGTCTATAGCGAAGCCGACCGCACCGCGCCACACGTGCTGGCGGCGGATGAGGCGGTGCACCTGGGGCCGGCCCCAGCAGCGGAGAGCTACCTGAGCATCCCAAAGCTGCTGGCGGCGGCGCGGCGCACGGGGGCGGGCGCGGTACATCCAGGATACGGCTTCCTCTCGGAGAATCCAGCGTTCGCGGACGCCTGCGCGGAAGCGGGGCTGATCTTTGTAGGACCGCCGGGACGCGTTGGGCGAGCGATGGGCGAGAAGACGGCCGCGCGGCGCGTGGCACAGGAGGCCGGGGTACCGGTCGTGCCGGGGTATAACGCGGGGCTGGAAGACGCCAAGCAGGCGGCGCGGCTGGCGGAGGAGATCGGCTACCCGGTGCTGCTGAAGGCGGCGGCGGGCGGCGGGGGCAAAGGCATCCGCTTCGTGCGGCAGCCGGAAGAGCTGGAGGCGGCGCTGCGGCTGGCACGCAGCGAAGCGGCGTCGGCCTTCGGCGACAGCACGGTCTATCTGGAGAAGGCCGTGACGCCCGCCCGGCACATCGAGGTGCAAATCTTCGGTGACACGCACGGGCACGTCGTGCACCTGGGCGAGCGGGAGTGCTCGATCCAGCGGCGGCACCAGAAGCTGATCGAGGAGTCACCCTCGCCCGCGCTGACGCCGGCGATTCGCGAGCGATTGACGGCCGCCGCCGTACGGCTGGGGGAGGCGATCGGGTATGTCAACGCGGGGACGTGCGAGTTCCTGCTGGGCCCGGATGGCAGCTTCTATTTCCTGGAAGTGAACGCGCGGCTGCAGGTGGAGCATCCGGTGACGGAGTGGCGCACGGGGCTCGATCTCGTGCGCGAGCAGTTGCGCGTGGCGGCGGGTCTGCCGCTCAGCTTCACGCAGCAGGACGTCCAGTTCCGCGGGCACGCCATCGAGGTGCGCGTCTCGGCGGAGGACCCGTTCAACCGCTTCCTGCCGGCGACGGGGACGATCACAGCGCTGCACGAGCCGGCGGGGCTGGGCGTGCGTGTGGATAGCGGCGCCTACGCGGGGATGGCCGTCCCGCTGTACTACGATCCTTTGCTCGCCAAGCTGATCGTCTGGGGCGCGGACCGGCACGAGGCGTTAGAGCGGCTGCGCCGGGCGATTGACGAGTACACCATCGCCGGCGTGCGGACGACGCTAAGCTTCGCACGGTGGCTCGTGCGCCAGCCGCGCTTCCGCGCGGGGGACTTCTCGACGGACTTCGTGGCGGAGGAGTGGCATCCCGAGGCGTGGGCGCAGGAGGCGCATGTGGAGACGCCCGGGGTAAATGGGGCGAGCGAGCCAGCGCCGGACAACGAGCTGGCGGCCATGCTGGCGGCGGCGTTGGCGGCGCAGGATCTGGGGCAGACGGCCCGGCAACAGCGCCAGCCGGTGGGCGAGGGCGTGGAGGGCGGCTCGCGCTGGCGCGACCAGGGGCGCCGCGCGGCATTCGGCGGGTGGTGAGCCGCCGGCCTACTGGTGGACGGTGGAGAAGACGTTGGACCAGTCGGCGAGCAGATGCAGATCGTCGAACGGCCAGTAGACCAATGCGGCCTTGCCGATGATGTTGGCGCGGGGTACCGGTCCCCAGGCGCGCGAATCCGAGCTGTCGCCGCGATTGTCACCCAATACGAAATACTGGTTGGGGCCGAGCTTCCACGTATTGGGCTCGTAGGGGTTGGTAAGGTCGTTGACGTACGGCTCGGTGATGCGCACATCATTGACGAAGACCTGGCCATTGGCGTCCACGCGCACCGTATCGCCCGGCAGGCCGATCACGCGCTTGACGTAGTCGGTGGACGGATTGGGCGGCGCGACGAAGACGATGACGTCGCCGCGCTGAGGGGCACGCAGGTAGTACTCAGCCTTATCCACCAGGATGTACTCTGAGTTCTGCAGCGTGGGCATCATGCTGGGGCCCTCGACCTTGAAGTTCTGGACGGTGAGACGCACCACCATGAACAGCAGCAGTGTCAGGACCGCCGTCTCGAGGACTTCGAGCAGCAGGCGGAAGTTGCGGTGCTCGCCTTGCTCGTCCTCGTAGGCGTAGTCTTCCCGTTCCACCTGGGCGCTCTCCCACGCCATCCGACCTGCCTCGCTTTCCACCACGCGCCGTTGACCTCGGCTTGCCCGACCAGCATCCCGCACCCGGGCGCTCTGAAGTTCCATCCAGGTCGGACCGAAGTCCGCACTCCAGTATAGTGCGGCCCGCCGACAATGTCACGTCGGCTGGGCCTCAGTTGTCGCGCCTCTTCGTCGAGCGTCGCGCTTTCGCGATGGGACGCTCCTTCTACACTATACGGCAAAGGCGGCACAAAGTTCAGGCGACTCGGCAAGCGCCAGGGTTGCGCCACCGCCCAGATGGGCCAGCGAGCCCACCGCGACCGGTGCCTCGACGCGCCGCGGGGCAGGCGCACCGCCGCCTGTCACGTTACGCAGGGAGATCGGGGCGCCAGGTAGACTGGCGACATTCCCGCTCGCCTGGCACTGAGTAGCTGGGCTGTCACGGGTCATACTAGCAAGTAGCAGTCCATTACGGGACGTTCTCGGACCTGCTTGCCATATGAGCCGCCAGTTAGCCCGTTTGAGCGGCCCTGGCGCGCTCGCGTTCCACCAGCACGCGGCGCAGGATCTTGCCCGAGGCGGTCTTTGGAATCTCGTCGATGATCTCGACGCGGCGGACCTTCTTGAATGGGGCGACGCGCTCCGCGACGTAGGCCATGATCTCCTCAGGCGTGGCGGGGCTGCGCAGCACGACGAAAGCCTTGGGCACCTCCCCAGCTTCCTCGTCTGGACTGGGGACGACAGCCGCGTCGGCGATGGCGGGGTGCGAGAGCAGCACAGCCTCCAGCTCGGCCGGAGCAACCTGATACGCGTTGTATTTGATCAGCTCTTTGACGCGGTCCACCACGTAGAAGTAGCCCTCGGCGTCGGCATAGCCCACGTCGCCCGTGTGGAACCAGCCCTCGCCGTCAATCGCCGCGGCCGTGGCGTCCGGGCGCTGGTAGTAGCCGCGCATGACCTGCGGGCCGCGCACGCAAATCTCCCCCTGTTGGTCGGGTTCCAGCGTAGCACCAGTGGCGAGGTCGCTGATTCTGGCCAGCATGTTGGGGACGCAGACGCCCACGGACGCGAGCTTGATGTCCGCCGTCTCGGCGGGGTTGATGTGCGTGGCGGGGCTGGTCTCGGTGAGGCCGTAGACCTGCTGGATGCGGCAGCCAATGCGAGCGGCACTGGCGCGCGCGATGTCCTCGGCCACCGGCGCGGCACCGACAAAGATGGTGTGGAAGCGCGACAGATCGTACCGATCCACGACCGGTTGTTTCGCCAGCATCACAAGGCAAGGCGGGACGAGGAGCGTGCTCGTGACGCCGTGGTCCTGGCACGCGCGCAGGAACGGCTCCAGCTCGAAGCGGGGCAGCGTCACGACGCTGCAGCCGTTGGCGAGGCCCATGTGGAAGAGGATGATCCAGCCGGCGGCATGAAAGAAGGGCATGGCGTCGATCAGCACGTCATCCTCGGCGATGCGCATGATCGGCTCGACCTGGCAGGCGTTGGCGACGAGGTTGTGATGGGTGAGCAGAACGCCCTTGGGGAAGCCGGTGGTGCCGCTCGAATAGGGAATGGCGGCGAGGTCGTCGGGGTTGACCTGCGCGGTGAGCGACTGTGGCGCGTCGCCGTGCAGCAGCGTCTCCAGCGCGGTGGCGCCGTCCGTCGCCCCGATGGTGACGATCTCGCGCACCGCCGTGCCGTGGGTGGCCGCGGTGGCCTGGTCCAGCAACTCCGGTGTGGTGAACAGGAGACTGGCGCCCGCATCGGCCAGCTGCCGGTTCAGCTCGCGGGCCGTGAGCAGCGGATTGGCGGTGGTGACGACCCCGCCGATGGACCATACCCCCAGCATCACGACGACGTACTCGGGGCTGTTGGGACTGTAGAGGGCGAAGACATCGCCCTTGCTGAACCCGCGCTGGGTCAGGCTGACCGCTAGCTGGCGCACGACGAGCGCGAGCTGGCCATAGGTGTAGCTGTGACCTGTAGCGGCGTTCACCAGCGCGGGCTTGTCGCTCAGGCGCTCGGCATGGCGCAAGAGGAACGGCGTCAGCGAGACATCGGGGATGGTGACGTCTGGATAGGGGCTATGGAAGATCATGGCGGCCCTCCATGCCCGCCGTAGGGCGGGTGCAGTGAAGCGGCGACGACAACTCCATCACAACGCTACGGGTTCCGGCTGGCCGGGTGATTGCCGTGAGCACAGTGGGCGCAGGCGGACGAGCGTCCAACCATTGGGGCGCTCCTACGATGGTCCGCGTTTGGCCGCCTGTGCCTGCCGGTATCGGGCCATGACGGCGGCGTGTTCGGGAGAAGCGAGGCAGGCCTCCTGGGCAGCAACCATCTCGTCGAACAGCTCCGCGGGTTCGTGGTCGAAAGCGCGATCGATCTGGCGCTTGGTGTGGAGCAAAGCGGTGAAGGGAATCTCCAGCAGCTCGTGGGCGATTTGAACCGCCCGCGCTTCTAGCTGGGCCGGCTCCACGACCTCGGCGATGAGGCCCATCCGCTGGCCATCATCCGCGCTGAATCGGTGGCCCAGCAGGCAGAGCCGCTTGGCTGCGGCGGCGCCGAGCTGGCGCGCCAGGCGCATAGGGCCGAGGGCCGCGACCACCCCCTCGCGCACGGCGGGAATGCTGAGCACGGTATCCGACGAGGCCACGATCAAGTCGCAGGCGATGGCGACCTGCAGCCCACCGCCCAGGCAGTAGCCGTGGACCGCCGCGATGGTAACGGCGTCGAGATTGGCCAGCGCGAGCACGCCGCGCTCCCAGGTGGCGAACCAGTCCCGTGTGAGCTGGCCCGCGGACAACTCGCTCACGTCCAGACCGCTGCAGAAGGCGCGGCCCTCGCCGCTGACGATCACCACCCGCGTCTCGTCGTGGCGCGCCAGCTCGGCGGTGGCCGACACCAGATCGTTCACCCAGGCCCAGTTGGCGGCGTTCAGCACCTCCGGCCGGTTCAAGCGCAGGCGCGCCAGCGGGCCATCGAGCTCGCACCGCATGGTCTCCAACTCGAATGTCATCGGCATGGCGACATCCTCTCGTGGCGTCTCGAACATGAGCTCCCCGCCCAGCACCCTTTCGTCTTCCCATGGAACGCTGGCGCGGCGGCGGAAGCACGGACGGACACACACGGCAGTCTACGTGCCGTCGTCACGTTGGTATACCACACCAGCGTCGCGGTTTCGGCGTCGTCTCTGCGTCCGACCGGACCATACACGGGAGCGGATCGCTGGGGGTTAGGTGCCCGGTGCGACGGACGTGCCAGCGCTCTCTGGCATGCCGATGCGGATGGGCCGATCCCGCAGCAGCCAGATGATCCACACGGCCAGCAGACCAAATATGGCGACGATACCCTCCGTCAGGAGGGACACGCCCGTGCTGGAGCCGAGCAGCTGTGATAGGGCCACGGCGACGCCATCCACCAGCATGTGCGCGAGGATGGCCAGGCCAAGCCAGCCGATGTTGCGGCGACGAAACACCTGCAGCACGAGCACAGAGAATGCGACCTGGATCGGAATGGTCCAGAGCCGCTCCCATCCCCCGAGCAGCGGAAGCCACGCCGGCTGGATGGCAATGGCGTGCAGTTGCGCCGCGGCCGCCTGGCGTTGGGCCGGCGGCAGCCCGCTAATACCCACCGCGGAGAGCGCCGCCAACTCCACCAGCGAGTAGAGTCCGCCCAGGCCCACCAGCAGGAAGGACTCCAGGCCGCCGTGACCCAGGCCGTACATTACCGCCTTGCTCCACGTCTTTTCCTCGCGCCCCATGAGCCAGCGGTAGCCGATGTAGCGGCCGATTTCCTCGAAGAGGGCGGCCGTCACGACGAGGATCGCCAGCCCGATGTCACGCAGCGTGCGCGAGGCGGCGAGCTGTTTGGCGAGCACCACTTGCGCGACGGTGACGGCAGGAATGCGCGTCACGACTTGAAAGAGCAAGAAGATCAGCGCGCCGAACCAGAAATAGCGCCAGCCAACGCGCAACCAGCGTCTGGCCGCGAGCGCCAGCGCCAGTGGATAGACCATGGCGAAGAGGCTCGAAGCCGCCAACGCGACGGCCCAGGCAGGGTTGAGGTGGAAGGTGTCCATGGGCGATTGTCACCTCCTCGGCTGGCAGGCGAAGGACGCTCCCTACCGCATACGTGGCGCGCCGGCAGCTGGTTGCGCGAACGAGACACCTGTGCACAGACGGTGTCGCTTCAGTGCGACGATCAGACTGAGGCTGGCGAGCAAGAGCCCAACCATCAAGAGCCCCTGGTGCACGACGTATGCTCGTCGGTCGGCCGCGACGATGGGCGTGAGGTCGCAGTGACTGGCGACAAACGCCAAATGGTATAAGAAGGCGACTGGCACGCGATCGCGGAGGTCTTGAGGATTTGGGCTAACAAATTGTCTCAAAGCGGGCGCGCTGAGGTAGACTGTGCACAGCGAGGGGCCCCTGGCGCCAACTCAAGCGCGTAGCGGCCTCCGACGGCGCCGACGCACGCGTCGGCGCCCTGGCGGAGCGGCGGTGGCCTGGCTCGCCGCGCGCATCCTCTGCGACCACCTGCTTACGTCTGGCCTGCTTGGCCACACGTTGCGTAGACCGTTGCGGAGCAGAAGGGAACGTCTCAGATGGATGACCTGGGCGCCGCTGTGGCGAGGGCACTGACTCTTGCCCTCGCCACCATCTGGCCGATTGCGACGCCCGCACGGCTGACGCCCCTGACCGCCGGCCGCAATAACCTCGTCTACCGCGTCGAGGCCTCGGCACATCCGCCCCGCATCCTGCGGGTCTATCGCAACCATGCCGACGTCGATCGCGTGCGCTACGAGGTGGCCCTGCTCGCCGCGCTGCACGATGTACCATTGCCTTTCGCAGTGCCTACGCCACTCGCGACGCGCGCGGGCGCGTTCGTGCACCAACTGCCGGTGGCTGATGACGTGCTGTCGGGCGCGCTCGCGGTGCTGTGGACGCAAGTGCCGGGGACGCATCCCGATCCAGCGGACGAAGGTCAGGCGGAAGCAGTGGGTGAGGCGCTGGCGCTGCTCGATCTGGCACTGGCGGCCATCGACCCGACCGCACTACCCGGGCGCGCGACTCCCCCGCTGCGAGACCTTCGGCGTCGCGTCTCCGCCCCCGACGACATCGAAGCAGTCCTCCTGCAGCTACCGCTCCCCGCGGAGGACACGGCCTACCTCATGCGCCAGCTCCGCTGGGTGGAGGCGCAAATCCTGCCGCTCTACGCGAGCCTCCCGCAACAACTCGTCCACGGTGACATCGGCCCCTCCAACGTCCTGATGGACGGCGCACGGGTGACAGGCGTGCTGGACTTCGAGTTCAGCCACTACGACCTGCGCATCACCGATCCGCTGGTCCCGCTGTCCTGGTGGAACCCAGAGCTGTTCGGCACGGGCGCCGAGTGGGGCATGCTGAATGCGCTGGGTCGGGGCTACACTGCCCACCTGCCGCTGCTACCGGGAGAAGTGCAGGCGCTGCCGCTGCTCTTCCGCCTGCGAGCGATCGGGGGACTGCTACGCGATCTGGCCTGGCACCGGCAGGGCCGTGCGAGTGCGGAGCGTGTGCTGGAGCGCGCGGCCTACACGCTCGAGCGCGACCGCTGGCTGCAGCGGAACGAATCCCGCCTGCTCGCCATGGCGGAAAGGTGGTCGCAGGAGCGTTAAATGCCCGTCCACGCGCGGAGCACTTCGGCCACGCTCCACGCCTGAGCGACGCAGCCGACGGGACGGAACGGTGGGATGGCTTCGGCAATCTCGCTGATGCTGCCCAGGCCGGCATCGAGCAGGTGGTCGCGGAAGGATGCGAGGGTCTCCGCGCGCAGCCGGCGCGCTTCGGCGGGGTCGTGAGAGAAGCGGAGGCGCGCGTCCAGGTACGGGCCGATGAGCCAGGGCCAGACGGTGCCCTGGTGGTAGGCGGCGTCGCGCCGGCGCGGGTTGCCCGTGTAGCGCGGCTGGAAGGCGGGATCGTCGGGGCTGAGGGTGCGCAGCCCCAGCGGCGTGAGCAGGTGGCGCTCGACGGCGTCCAGGGCGGCGCGGGCCTGGCCGTCGGGGATGGGGCAGTGGCGCAGCGCCAGCGCGATCACCTGGTTGGGCCGCAGCGACGCGTCCACGCTCCCGTCCACGCCCTCGACGTCCACCACGTCGTAGAGGTATCCACCGGCCGCATGCCAGAAGCGAGCCGAGCACGAGGTGGCAGTCTGGTCGCGGGCCGCGGTGTATGGCTCAGACTGCTGGTCCAGCTCCCCGGCCCATTCAGCCATCAGCGCCAGTGCCTCGTGCCACAGGCCATTGATCTCCACCGGCTTGCCGCGCCGCGGGGTCACCACCCAGTCGTCGACCTTGGCGTCCATCCAGGTCAGCTGCACGCCCGGCGCGCCCGCGCGCAGCAATCCATCGCGAGGATCCACACCGATGCCGAAGCGCGTTCCCCGCCGGTGCCAGGCGATCACGTCGGCGAGCGCGGGGAACAGCTCGCCCAGCAGCGCGCGGTCGCCCGTGGCGCGCAGGTAGCGATCGAGGGCGACGAAATACCAGAGCGTGGCGTCGACGGTGTTGTAGTCCGCATCGGTCAGCGCCTCGCCGCCGTCGGGGAAGCGATTGGGCAGCATGCCGCGATCGAGAAAGCGGGCGAAGGTGCGCAGCAGCTCGCGGGCCACCTCGGGCCGGCCGGTGGGCAGCGTGAGGCCGGCGAGGGAGATCATAGTATCGCGGCCCCAGTCGGTGAACCAGGGATAGCCGGCGATGACCGTGCTGCCGGACACGGTGCCGTCCGCGCCAGGGAGCGGACGCGCGACGATGAACTGATCGGCGGCCAGTGCCAGCCGGCCGAGGACAGGCGCCAGTGGGGCGCTGGCATCTATCTCGGAGGACGTCGGGTCCGGGCTCTGTTCGCTCGCGGTCGCCAGCTGGAGAGCATCTGACGCCACGGCTCCGGCGGGTGCCGCGCGCCATGCGGACTGGGCGCGCGCCAGCAGCATGTGGCTCCGGGCGCGCTCGCGCTCGAGGGCCGCGGCGGCTGCCGGCTCGTGGTCGGAGGTGCCGAAGCCGGCGCCGGGATCGTCCTCGGCGCTGGCGACGAGCGTGAGCGACTCGCCGGGGCGGAGCGGAGCGCGCAGCGTACCCGGCTGGTAGACGTCCTCCTCGTCGTCCAGCCCACGCTCGCCCTCGCAGCGATGGAGCACGTGCCAGAACCACTCCCCCACAGGAGTGAACGTGGCGCCTGGCCCTGCCAGCAGCCGGCACGCGGGCGCATCCGCCGTCGCGCGCACGACGCAGCCGCCAGGCAGTGGGTCCACCAGGTAGCGCTGGTCCGGCACGGCATGGGTATGGGTGTGGTAATCGCGGCAGACGCAGAACGGCGTGAGGGTCAGGACGAAGGGCTGCGCGCCGGCATCCGCCGTGGTGGCGAGCGGGCCGGTCAGCAGATAGCGCACGTAGGTGGTGTTGTGGCCGTGCTCCATCCAGACACGCTTCTCGAGCACGGCGCCGCCCGGCAGACGGAAGCGGAAGCGCACCACGCCCCCTTCGAGCGCGAACGTGTCCAGCAAGCCGTACCCTGATGGGCTGATGGTGCCATCGGCGTATTCGTTGGTGCCCAGCGCCACGCTCTGACCATCGGGCAGGAGCACATCCTCGTCCACCTTCGTCAGCAGGACCGTGCGGGCGACGGGCGGGTGCAGGGCAGCTACGAGCAGTCCGTGATAGCGGCGGGTGGTGGCACCGCAGAGCGCGCCCATCGCGTAGCCGCCGATGCCGTTGGTGACGAGCCACTCGCGCTCCAGCGCCGTCTCCAGCGTGCCACAGATGGAGTGGCCGAGCGCCACGTCCCACGGCGCGACGACGTCTTGCGTGGCAACTGGCTGTGCTGGCGCGGCGGTATCCAGATCGCGCTCCACAGCGCGTGCTCCTTCCTGTACCCTGCTCGCGGTCGCGCGCATGTGGACGCATGAGTCACGCGCGGATAGTGTACCAGACACCGCGCGGGCATGTACACGACGAGCCTCTACGACCATCCCTACGCCCAACAGATGACGGCACAGAACGACGGCCTGGCTGCGCGCCAGCGCTGGCCCGCTGATTCTGGTGTTGGCCGAGCTGTGGCCGTGGCTGCCGCTTCGGCGCAACCGGTACGCCTGAGAGTGTCGCGAAACGAGTTGCATCCCATTGGGACCCCAATGCTTGACGGCTTGCGTAGGCTGCTTTACACTGGGCGCGCGAGGCCAGGGGGAAGCGCCTGGCGGCGCAACCGGGAGCGAGACACCTGAGATGGCCCTCGCTGAGATGCGGGTGGTCGGCACGGAACGTGGAGGCAGGGGATGTTAACCCGGCTGGGGATTTATGTGCTTGGCAAGCGCTGGGGCTGGATCGCCGTCGGCGCCATCGTCATCATCATCGGCGGCATAGTCTTCGCGGGGGCTCACGTCATCAAGCCCGTCGAGGTGGATGGGCAGTTCAACAGCATCTCGGACTACACGAGCAACGGCGTGTATGACCACAGCGAGATTACGCTCGACGGCAGCTCGACGACGTACCGCTTCAACAAAGACGCCATGAATCCGGCGTGGCCCGGAACGTTTGTCAAAGACGGCAAGGCAGTCCTCTGGGTGGACCAGGGGACGACTGACGTAGTGGCGATCCAGGCGTACGATCAGAACGACCAAAATGGGGTCCTCTACGCCACCAACGACTTCACCCACCCATCAGACGCGTTGGGGAGTGGCCGCACAGGTGGCGAGATCACGGCAGGCATCGGCGTCGTGCTCCTCC
>CAYQFU010000020.1:2386-4530 GCA_964416775.1 uncultured Ktedonobacterales bacterium | reverse complement strand
GGGAGTGGCCGCACAGGTGGCGAGATCACGGCAGGCATCGGCGTCGTGCTCCTCCTGTTCGGCCTGGCCTGGCCACTGTTCCCGTGGGGGAAGAAGAAGGCGCCGAGCAAGCAGGCGGTGGCAGTGGGCGCCGGTGCGCGCATGAACTCCGCCATACAGAACACGTACGGCCAACCCAACCCGGGCCAGGGCGCGTATCCGCCGATGCAGGGCGGCTATCCACCTCAAGGCCAGGGCGCCTACCCACCGATGCAAGGCGGATACCCGCCGATGCAGCAAGGTCAACCCGGATACGGGCAGCCGGGATACGGGCAGCCGGGATACGGGCAGCCGGGGTACGGGCAGCCGGGATACGGCCAACCGGGGTATGGGCAACCGGGGCAGCCCAGCCAGAGCGGATGGGGCCAGCAGCCACAGCAGCCTGGCCAGAGCGGATGGGGCCAGCAGCCACAGCAGCCCAGCCAGGGTGGATGGGGCCAACAGCCGCCGCAGCGGTAATCGTTCCAGCCACCAGCGCCATCCGTGTGGACCGATCTCAAGGCGTCCGCGCGGATGGTGCGCCATTTGCGGGCGATATCGCGGTGTCGTTCGTTACCAGTTAAGAGATGTCGCGCTCACGCCGGCATTCGCGGCGCACTCACGCGAGTGCGCGCGGCCCATGGGATGGCGGTGGCAGTGGAAGGTGAGGACGATGGCGCGGCGAACGACCCCGGCGCGACCAGCAGGACCAGCAGGACCAGCAGGATCGGGACACGGCGCCTGGCGGGCGCTGTGGGTCGCGCTGTGCGCGCTGGCGATGCTACTGGGCGTCGTGCTGATCCTCGCCGGCGCGGGCATCTACGCCAGCGCGCACGCTGTTACACCCGTGCGTGTCGACGGGCGCGTGGCGGACTACAAAGAAATCCTGATAAATGGCTCCTACGCCCGCAATGAGCTGACGTTGGCCGACGACCCGCACACCTACGTGCTCGACCAGCGCCAGTTCAATCCCGCGCTGCCCCAGCGCTTCTACCAGAACGTGCGCGTCACGATCTGGGTGGATAGCGGCAGCACCACCGTCATCGCCATCACCCTGTACGATGTGATGGGCCTCAACCCGGTCACGCACACGACGGGAGCCTACGACAACCCTGCCGCCTCTGTGGTGGCAACGCGGGCTGAAGGGATGGCCAGCGCTGGCTTCGGTCTGGCCATCATGGTACTGGTGCCCGGATGGGTGTTCGTCAGCGGACGCCGGCGCAAGCGGGCACGCGCGGCTGGGCAGGTCGCGGCGGAGACTCCAGTGGCAGCCGTCACGGTGTCGCGGGCAATCCCCACGCCCGCGCCGCTCGCCGCACCGACGGGCAGCGCCGTGCCCGCGCCAGCTCCCGCCCTCGCCCCATATGCCGCGTCCACGCCGCCTGTGCAGCCCGCACCCTGGCCGCTCACACCAGCACACGCTCCCGCTGCGGCGAGCTCGGCTCTGGTAGAGGAGCTGCCGACGCAGCGGACGCCGGCCGTCCAGACGAGCACGAGCGGCCCGCTCTCGCCCGCCGCGTACCAGACCCCGAGCGTGTCACCCATATCACAGCTTCCCAGCGTCCCGCCTCCGCATCCAACGCCCAGCATCCCGCCGGCCTTCGACCGCGGCCCCGCCGCGGCGTCGGTTCCGCCGAACATCACCAGCGGACCCCTGGGCGAGCGCGAGGCCAGCGCGCCAGCCGTGCCACCTGGGCCGCCCAACACTTCGGCTCAGCCAGAGGACGACGTCGCCGAGCTGCCCACGCAGCGCACTCCGTCGATTCCCTCGGTGCCGTCGCGGCCATCTCAGCCAGAGACTCCCGATGGGCCGGTGCGCATCCTTCCACGCTTCGGGCCTGGAGCGCAAGGCGCCGCCGAGCCGGACCCGCCTAATTGGGGCGTCCCCTGGGGCGTGGCACCCGAGCCAGGACCGCCCCCCGCGCCACACGCGCCGCGTCTGGTGCCCGCGGGCGATGCGACGCGACCGGCCAGTCCCTCGCGCCCCACGGCAAGCGACGTGGACGAGCTGCCCACGGAACACACGCCCGCCTTGCAGCCGCCGCAGGACGTGGACGAGCTGCCCACGCAGAAAACGCCGAGCATCTCGCCGTGGGATGACGACTGATGGTCCAGCCATGTGCGGG
>CAYQFU010000020.1:0-2286 GCA_964416775.1 uncultured Ktedonobacterales bacterium | reverse complement strand
TCATGGCGCCCGCAGCTCCTGGGCAGCCTTGAACTCTTCCCACGCACGCATCACCATCTCCTCCAGCTCGGTGGGATAAGCGAAGCCATAGCGCTCGGCGAGCGCCCTCCCGACCTGTGCGGCGATCGCTCGATGACGCTCGATGGCTTCGCATATCTCGGCGCGGTTGCGCGTGGGCAGGCCGCACAACACCAGTGGGTTCGTCCCCTGGGCCTTCTCGACCGCGCGCACCAGTGCCGTGAGGCCATGGATGCCGGAGAAATGTTGGGAACCGGCCTCGTGCCCCGTCGCCTGGATGTACCAGAGACGCATCAGCATCGTCCAGTTGGCCTGCGCGCCAGCCAGGAACATCAGGTCCAGGTCGCGCGCGAGCACCTTGCGGTGTTTGTGGCTGTTGATCCAGAAGGCGACGAGCAGCTCACGCACCGCCTCGGGGTTGACCGGCCGGTCGTCCGGCTCGTCCGGCGCGCGATCGCTGGCGGCCAGAGTCCGTGCGAGTTCGGCGTCGCGACAGCCGAGCAGCAGGACGGGTTCCGCGGCAGGGGCATGCTGGGTGCTCTGCACGAGAAAGTCGAGGATGTCGCCGTTGCGCAGGATCAGGTGGTGGAGGAAAGCGTTCTGTCCGAACCGGAGGAACTGCCGCCCCAGAACCAGGTCGTCGAGGAAGCTCGCGAAATCGGGTGCTTCCCATGCGCTGAGATCGGCCGGTGCGACGGCAACGCGCAGGTCAATGTCGCTATAGCGGTCGCCCGCGCCGCGGGCGAGGCTGCCGCCGATCCAGACGGCGCGGACCCGCTCGTCGCGCCAGAGACGCGGCGCCAGCAGGGCAATGGTCTCTCGTTGGGGAAGTGGGGGCAGGCTCGCGAGATCGAGCTCAGTCATCGCGGCAAGACTCCTTTCGCCACACCGGACGCACGGATATGTCGTCGCGCCTGAGCATCCTCTGAAGGCCGCGCCAGGAGCATCCGCCGCACGACGCAGGGGAACGCCGTGCCGCCAGATGATAACACATGGCGGTCAGCCAGCCGGCGCTAAGCCGTCAGCCAGCGCTTGACGGCGCGCTCCGCTGCCACGTATGCTCCCGCTATGAAACGTGCGGATGCTCTCCCCATCATGACATTCGAGACGCAGCGCGAGTGGGAAGCGTGGCTGCAGGAACGCCATGCCGACACCCCCGGTCTGTGGCTGAAGATCGCCAAGACGGGAGCAGGCATGCGCTCCGTATCGTATGCGGAAGCCCTGGAGAGTGCACTCTGCTACGGCTGGATCGATGGGCAAAAGGCCGCGCTCGATGACCAATACTGGCTGCAGAAATTCACGCCGCGCCGCCCCAAGAGTGGGTGGTCAAAAGTGAATTGCACGAAGGCGGAGGCGCTGATCGCCGCCGGCAGGATGCGGGCGGCCGGCCTGCGGCAGGTGGAGCTGGCCAAAGCGGATGGCCGCTGGGATGCGGCCTACGATTCGCAACGCACGATCGCGGTGCCCGCGGACTTTCAGAGCGAGCTCGACCAAAACGCCGAGGCCAAGCAGTTCTTCAGCAGCCTGGACAGCACGAATCGCTACGCCATCCTGCGCCGAATCCAAACCGCGCAGAAGCCGGAAACCCGCGCCGCTCGCATCCAGAAATTCATCGACATGCTCGCACGGCATCAGAAGATCTATCCGTAGGACTGGGCGCTGGAGCCCTCTAGCCGGCCAGACAGTTCTACGAGCATCCACTGCAGGAGATGTGTCGCGGGCTGCGATGAGTGGGACATGGATGCCCGTGGATTACCAGTGGTACGTTGAGCGCGCGATGTTTTGTCGTGCGGACCGAAAGCTGCGCGACACGGAGGTGGGGCAAGCATGGCCAACCCAGAAACGCAACAGATCGTCTCCAATCCCCGAGTCATGAGAGGTAAGCCAGTCCTGGCGGGTACACGTATTACCGTTGAGCACATCCTCCGTGAGATGGCGGCCGGCACGACCATTGATCAATTGTTGGAGATGCATCCTCACCTCACGCGCGAGGGAATCTTGGCGGCATTGGTCACGCCCCACCCTTGACTCGTGGCACATCCCGTGCTACATCTTACAGAAATCGGCCAGAAAGTCCCTGGCTTCAATCAGGAGATGAACGGCCCGTTGTCATTCTCCACGCCAGAATGCTATACTGCCTGTGAGCTTCGGCTCTCGCCCTGGGGCATCATAGCGTGGGATACGACCCCGAGAAGCTCCCGGCTGCAGCCGGGGGAGATGTCGCGACGACAAATCACGTACCGTGAGGTACGCGCATACTGACCGCAA
>CAYQFU010000019.1:39185-42201 GCA_964416775.1 uncultured Ktedonobacterales bacterium | reverse complement strand
CGAAGCCGGCGGCCTCGAGCATGCGCGTGACTTCGGGGGCGGTGTAGAGCCGCAGGTCGTAGGGCCACGTGCGGCGGCGGCCGTCGGGGTAGACGACGGTGATCTCGCTGGCCAGGCGCCCAGCCATCAGGTCAAGGGAGCGCTGCTCCAGAACGACCACACCGCCGGCCTCATGCCAGCCGTGCGGCTCGAAGTGGCGCGCGATCCACGGCTGGTGGCTGACCTCCAGCAGGAAGCGGCCGCCGGGCTTCAGGGCGGCGGCGATGGACCGCAGCACGCGCTCGTCTTCGGCGTCGCTCTCGAAGTAGCCCCAGCTGCTGAAGAGATTGAGGGCGGCGTCGAAGGTGTCGCGAGAGGGGATGGCGCGCATGTCGGCGGCAACCCACTCGACCTCGATGCCGGCGTTGCGGGCGCGGCTCTCGGCAATGCGCAGCAGCGTGGGCGAGATATCCAGCCCGGTGACGCGGTAGCCGCGCCGGGCTAGCTCGAGCGCGTGGCGGCCGACGCCGCACGCGACGTCGAGCACGTGGGCACCAGGGAGCAAGCGCAGAGCGCGCACGGCGAACTCGACCTGGGCGCCGGTGCGCTGCATCTGCCGGGCAAAGACGAGGTCGAAGTCTTCGCCCAGCTCCTCAAACATGCGCTCGTGCCAGTTCATAGCGCGCTCCGTCAGCGTAAGCGGTGCATCGGCGGTCGGTGGTGGACGTCCAACGGGGCCGGACGGCCACGCGTGAGGTGGGTGGGGGATCCGGCGCTGGCAGCGTATGCCGTGGAAGCGCGCGCGTCAAGCCGCACGGTGGGCGTGCCGGCTATGGCCGTGCGGAGGCGGTGCCGGTGAGGGGCAGCTCAAAGCAGAAGAGGCTCCCCATGGGCTCGGGGCCAGACGCCGCCAGCCAGAGGCGGCCGCCGAGCACCTCGACGATGGTGCGGCTCACGTAGAGGCCAAGGCCGAGCCCGGAGAGGTTGCGCCGCTGGGCGGTGGCGCCGCGCGCGAACGGCTCGAAGATGACCTCGCGCTCGTCCCCTGGCACGCCGATGCCCTGGTCCTGGACGCATACCCGAGCGACGCCGTCGACGCGGGCGACACGGACGCTGACGATCCCACCATCAGGGCTGTAGCGGATGGCATTGTCCAGCAGGTCGCGCGTGACCTGCTCGACGCGCGCGCTGTCCCAATCGCCCTCGAGGTTCTGATCCGCCATTTCCAGCCGCAGCTCGTGATTCTCCAGGCTGGGGCGGCGCTGCTCCACCGCCCGCAGGACCAGGGCATCTAATTCCGCAGGGCGGTTGTGCAGCTCGAAGACGCCGCGCTGCATGCGTGAGGCGTCGAGCAGCTCGGCCACCATGTCCGACATGCGGGAGGATTGCTGTTCAATGGCCTGCAGCGCGCGCAGGCTGTTCTGGGGGTATTCGGGATCCTTGCGCGCCGAGCGGAGCAACAGCTGGGCGTAGCCCTTGACGGACGTGAGGGGACTGCGCAGCTCGTGGGCCGCCAGGGAGATGAATGCCATCCGTTCGTCCCCCGCGTTCGCGGGTGCGGCGGACGGATCGGCAGCCGGCTGGTGGCGCTGCCTGGCCAGAAGGATCGTCAGATGAGAGGCTACAGTCTCGATCAGCTGGCGTTCGGCGCCGGTCAGGGCCACACGCGGTCGTGTCACGGCGACGAGGGCGCCGTAGAGGATGCCGTCGCCGGCGACGAGCGGCAGGGCGAGGCCGGCGGACCGGGCTGGCGGGGTCGCGTCGCCGACCGTCGCGCGGTCGGTCGCGGGCGACTGAGCGTGCGTGTCGAGCACTGCGGGTTGGCGCTGCGCCAGCACCAGGCGATCTACCACCGGCCCGAAGCCGAGTGTGGAGACGGGCCCCGGCGCGGGCGGCGCATTCCTCGCGGTCGCGGCGGCGCCAGCGTCGGCGAGGAAGTGCAGTGGGTCGGAGGGAGAGGCGCCGCCGGCAAAGAGGCGCCAGTGCGTGACGCGTGGCACCAGGCGCGCGCCCAGCTCGAGGGCTCGCGTCTCAATCGCCGGACTCTCGCCGGGCTGCACCAACAGGGCAGCCAGGTCGAGCAACGGTGCCATCATCTCCGCTGCCCTGGCGTCGGATGCATTGCTGGCCCGCGTGCCGGACATGCTCTCTCGACCCACACTCCCCACACCCATGACAGATGCCGACTCATCCAACGGCACGTGGTCGTCCGATCCTGAAATATGTTGCACAGCCGCCTCCCATTGCTGCCGAACAGGCGCAGGTGAGGTTTGCAGGATATGTGCCACATGATGGACGTCTGGTCTTTTCATGATGTGGGTGGTTGCTGGACGCTACACGACAGGTGTACATTCCGGGCTACCGCGCGTCAGCCAGGCTACCCCTTGGCCGAGGGGCCGTGTATAATTGGGGCGCTCCCGCACTGAGGACGTGCTACGTGAGGTGGTCCATGCGTCCGAGCAATACCCGGCACGACGTGTGGAGGGGTGGAAAGCATGCGATGTCCAAATTGTGGTGCGAATGCGCCGTGGGACGCAACTATCTGTGACCGCTGCGGCGCGACCCTCACGCCAGGTGGCCCGCCAGGTGGCCCCGGCGGTCCGCCACCCAGGCCGGCCGCGCGACGACGGGGAGGCGACATGCCGCCCGCGCGGGAGAGCAGGAGTCGGAGCCAGGGCCGGCAGGGCCGTACGCTGGGCGATCTCTTCGGCGGACAATCGCGGCCAGCCGCTGGCCGGCCAGACCCACCCCCCCGGCAGAGCCGAGGTGACCGGGAAGCGAGTGAACCGGTCAAGCGCTCGCGCTGGCGTATCACGCTCGGCCGGCCGCCGCGGGAGCCGGCCGCACCACGCGGCGGCCGGCAGGGACCGTGGTCCATCGCGCAGGGAGGATCAGGCCAGCGGAGTCCGGCGCCGACGGCCGCGCCGCCCGGGTACGCCGGCGAGTGGCAACAGGCGCCGCAACCTGGGGAAGGGTGGGATCTGCCGATGGCCCCGGGCAGGGCTCAAGGCAGAGCGCCGCGTATGCCTCCGGCCAT
>CAYQFU010000019.1:0-39085 GCA_964416775.1 uncultured Ktedonobacterales bacterium | reverse complement strand
GGCATGGCCCCAGAGATGCTCCCGGAGATGGCGCCTGGCATGGCACCGTCTATGGCGCCCAGGCCGGGAACAGACCATCCGCTAGGCGGCGCGTGGCCGGGCGCGGCGACGGACATGTCGATGGGGATGGGGCCTGGGTACGCGATCGAGGACATCGAGGACGACGAGTACCACGACACGGGCCGCGGCTGGAGCGTGGTCATGTCCAGCATAGGGCCGGAGTCACCGCGCGCGTTCCTGCAGTCCATGACGGGCGGGCCGGGACAGGGCATGCGCAACACGTACGGCGCGGCGGCGACGGCGCTCGTCGGGAGGATGGGCCGGCTGTCGTTCAACTTGCTCTTGCTCGGCATCATTCTGGCGATTCTGGCGATCCCGCTCTCGATCGGCTACCTGCGGCTCAGCACCATCCGAACTGCTTCGCCAATGCACGCGCAGCCGACGGCGGCGGTGCCGACGGTGGTCGCTGGTCCGGGCTTCCAGAGCTTCAGCGCGCACCAGTTCGCGCTGGCCTATCCCTCAGGATGGGAGCACACGAGCAGCACGCAGAGCATGGCGCAGGTCGGGTCGTTCCAGGAGGACGATTTCATCGATCCCGCCACCTCGACAAGCCTGTTCACCGTGGACACGATGCCGGCGGTGCCGAGCGACCATATGCAGCTGACGCTCGACGCGCTGGCCCAGGGGTACAAGCAGGGCAGCGCGGCGGCCTTCACGCCGCTCAGCGCGCCACAGCGCGGCGTCACGCTCGACGGGCACGCCGCGCTGGAGGACGCTTTCACCTTCGACTACAGCACAGGGTCGAAGGTGGTCTCGATGCAAGGGGCGGCGCTGGCGTACACGCAGGGGCTGACGACGTACGTGGTGGTGTACGCGGCTCCCGCGGCGCAGCTGGGCGCGATTCAGAAGCAGGCGTTCGCGCCGATGCTGGCATCGTTCCGCGTGCCGGCGCAGGGGTGAGATCGCGGGCTATGTTCTGTCAAACGGGTGGGGCGCCTTCGTTTGAGAAGAGGGCGCTGAGAGAATGGCCGGTGTGCAGGCGACGGATGGCAGCGGCCAGCAGCTCGGCGATGGAGACGATGTGCAGGCGCGGGAGGGCGAAGCGCGTCTCGGACGGGATGGGGACGGTGTCGGTGACGACGATCTCGTGGATGGCGGGATGGTCGAGGTTGCGGACGGCGTCGCCGGCGAACACACCATGCGTGGCGACCACACGTACTTGAGGCAGCGCGCCTTCGCGCACGAGCGTGTCCACTGCCTGGCGGATCGTGCCGCCCGTGGCGATGATATCGTCCACGATAATGGGGGTCTTGCCGCGCACATCGCCGACGACGGCGGCGATGGCGACCTCGTGGGCGCTGGCGCGGCGCTTGTGCAGAATGGCGATGGGCAGATCGAGCAGATGCGCGAAGAAATCGGCACGCTTGACGCCGCCAGTATCAGGCGAGACGATGATACTGTCGCGGGGAATGCGGCCGCGCAGATACTCGGCCAGCAAGGGCACGGCGGTCAGGTGGTCCATGCCGATGTCGAAGAAGCCCTGGATGGCGGGACTGTGCAGGTCCACGGCGACGATGCGGTTGGCGCCGGCGGCGGTGAGCAGATTGGCGACGAGCTTGGCGGTGATGGGCTCGCGGCCGGTGGACTTGCGGTCCTGGCGCGCATAGCCATAGTACGGGATGACGGCGGTGAGCCGGGCGGCTGAGGCGCGGCGCAATGTGTCGAGCAGGAGTAGCAGCTCGAAGAGGTGCTCGTTGACCGGCGTGCAGGTGGACTGCAGAATATAGGCGTCGCGCCCGCGCACGCTCTGTCCCAGCTGCACGTACGTCTCGCCGTCGGGGAAGCGTTCGAGACGGCGCTCGAGCAGCGGCACGCCGACGTAGCGAGCTACCTCTGTGCACAGCTCGGGGATACTGGTGCCGCAGACGAGGCAGGGAGGATTGCCGGGGTCGACGAGCTCACTCAATGCCACGCTCAGTGTCTCCAGATGGGTGTACTGCTCCTCGCCGTCCACGGACATCATACGGACCCTTTCTCATGATTGGGGCGGCCGGCAGGGGACCGTGACCTGCCAGATGCGCCCGGGATGGACAGGATAGCGCGAAGCGCTTCGGTGCGGCTGGCGCTAACGCGCGGTCTCGGCGACCTCACGTGCGCTGCCATACGGCGAGGGCTGACCACGATAGGCGCTGGTCAATGGCAGGCGCCGGTCGCGCCCAAAGGCGCGCGTAGTGATTCTGACGCCAGGCGGGGCCTGGCGGCGCTTATACTCGCTGCGATCGACGAGGGCGAGCACCCGCTGTACGACCTCAGGATCGAAGCCAAGCGCCACGATCTGGTCGAAGTCGCGATCCTCCTCCACATAAGCTCGCAGAATTGGGTCCAGGATGGGGTACGGAGGGAGGCTGTCCACGTCGCGCTGGTTGGGGCGCAGCTCGGCGGACGGCTCCTTCTCGATGATGCTGACGGGGATGATGGGGTGGTCGCTTTGCGCGTTGCGCCAGCGGGCCAGCTCGTACACGAGCGTCTTGAAGACGTCCTTGAGGACGGCGAAGCCGCCGGCCATGTCGCCGTAGAGGGTGGCGTAGCCCGTGGCCAGCTCGGACTTGTTGCCGGTCGTGAGCACGAGCCAGCCGAAGCGGTTGGATAGGGCCATCAGCAAATTGCCGCGGATGCGCGCCTGGAGATTCTCTTCGGCCAACGTCGAGGTGGTGGGCGGGCCCGAGGCGAAAGCCTCTTTGAGGGTGTCGAGGGCGGCGGCGAAGATGCTCTCGATGGGCAGGGTGAGGTAGTTGATGCCGAGATTCTCAGCCAGCTCACGAGCGTCGGTCCGGCTGCCCTCGGAGGAGTAGCGGGAGGGCATGGAGACGCCGGTGACGTGGGCGGGGCCGAGGGCGTCCACCGCGATGACGGCGGTGAGGGCGGAGTCGATGCCGCCGGAGAGGGCGATGACGACGTCGCGGAAGCCATTCTTGCTCACGTAGTCGCGCACGCCCAACACCAGCGCGCGGTATGCCTCCTCGTCGCGATCCAGTGGCGGCTCGATGCGGCCGGTGAGGCCCAGGCGCGGCTCGGTCGCGGCGGGCAGGGCCTCGCGCTCGATGGGGCCAGTGTGCGTGGGCGTGTGGGAGACGAGGATAGGCGCGGCCAGCGCGCCGGCCTCGACGCGTTCTTTGCGGCGGCGCGGATCGTGGAGGCGCGTGCGGAAGACGGCCTCGACATCCAGGTCGGCTATGAGCAAATCTTCCTCGAAGGCGCGGGCGCGTGCCAGCAGCTCGCCCTCCTCGTCAAAGATGACGCTGCTGCCGTCGAAGACCAGCTCATCCTGCCCTCCGACGAGGTTGAGATAGGCGACGATGGCGCCGCTGTCGGAGGCGCGGGTGGAGAGCATGCGTTCTCGTGCGGCTTGCTTGCCGACGTGGAACGGCGACGCGCTGATATTCACCAGCAGCTCAGCGCCCGCGGCGGCCTGGGCCGCTGGCGGGCCGTCGGGATACCAGATGTCTTCGCAGATGCTGATGCCCACCTGCACGCCCTCGATGAGGAAGGTGGGCGCGGAGGTGCCGGCGGCGAAGTAGCGATCTTCGTCGAATACGCCGTAGTTGGGCAGGAAATGCTTGTGATAGACGCCGACCACGCGCCCGCCGTGGAGGACGGCGGCGGCATTGAAGATGTCTTCGTCGCGATCGGCGAAGCCCACGACGGCGGTCAGGCCAGGGAAGGCGGCAGTGCGCCGGGCGAGATCGTCGAGCGCGCGGAGATTGTCGGCGATGAAGCTCGGCTTGAGCAACAGGTCTTCGGGCGGATAACCCGGCAGGCCCAGCTCGGGGAAGCAGACAAGGTGGGCGCCGGCCTGGGCGGCGTCACGCATGGAGTCGGCGATGCGCCGCACGTTGCCAGGGAAATCGCCCACGGCAACGTCGATCTGCGCCAGCGCAATGCGCAATCGGCGTGTGCCCGGCTCCCGGCGCTCCGATTGACCGGTGTCGCTCGTGCCGGCCGTTGGATGCGCGCGATTGCCTCCGTTCAACCCGTTGGCCCGTGCCATCGTGTCACCCCCAGCGGGCGCCCAGTGCCGGGGCATCGCAGGGCAGCTCCGGCGATGGGCGCACCCATGTGAGATTGTAGCACATGGGAGGTGTTCGGCCGGCTGGCACCGCATCAGTAGGCGAGCGTTTTGTCCACGAGATTGTACAGCGGCTGTCCGGCGAGATAGCGGCGAAGATTGACCTCGAAGATCTGTTGCGCGCGCTCGCCGTAGCGGGGAGTCAAGCCGGAGATGTGGGGGCTGAGGATGACGTTGGGCAGCTGCCAGAGGGGGCTTTCCGGCGGGAGCGGCTCGTGCTGGTAGACGTCGAGCGCGGCGCCGGCGATCTGGCCGTTTTGCAGGGCGCGGATGAGAGCCGGCTCGTCGCAGATATCGCCGCGCGCGATGTTGACCAAAAAGGCCGAGGGCTTCATCGCGGCGAACGCGGCGTCGTCGAAGAGGCCACGAGTGGCGGGGGTGAGGGGCAGCGCGATGACGACCACATCGCTCGCGCGCAGAAGCTCGTGGAGTTGGTCGGGCGGGTAGTAGCGCTCGGGCAGGGTCCCCTCGGGATCGCCGGTGTCGGGGAACACGAAGCCGTGGTCGCGATGGTCGCCGCCGCGCTGCATGGCGAGGATCTGCATGCCGAAGGCGGCGGCGAGGCGGGCGACGTGGCGGCCGATGCTGCCGTAGCCGACGATGCCGATGGTCTTGCCGGCCAGCTCCTCGGGCATGAAGAGCGTCTGGTGCTGATCCCGTGGCGGCCACTGGCCGCGTGCCTGCCAGGCGAACATGTTCGGCAGGCGGTGGAACCAGGCGAGGATAGTGGCCAGCACGTACTCGGCGATAGGAATGGCGTGAACGCCGCTGGCGGTGGTGAAGGCGACGTCGGTGTGGAAGAGAGGACTCTCGATGGCTTGATTGGCGCCGGCCGAATAGAGCTGCACCCAGCGCAGGTTGGGGGCTTGCGCGGGCATGGGGAGGGTGCCGAAGGTGCACAGCACCTCCACCTGGCGCCAGAGGTCGTCGGGGATGGACGCCGCATCACTCCGCGGCGCGCCGGGGATGGCGACCGGGCCGACCTCGACGCGCAGGTCAGGCGCGATGGCGCGCAGGCGATCCACGGCGTTCTCAGGCACGGGTACAGTGAGGAGGAGGACACGGGACGCATCGGGCATGGGGGTGACTCCGTTCAGAAGCGTGCCGACCGCGGCCGCTGGCCATGGGAGCGTGCGGCGGACGGCTGGGCGGTCATATCGACCGGCTGTCGAGCTGGCAGGCACGCGTCGGGCGCACGCCTGGCGTAACGCCGGGCGAGGCGTCAGACGGCGGCCTGGGTGGAGCGGCTGTACACGACGTTGGGATCGGTGAGCACGTTGATGCAGGCGGGCAGGCCGGAGGCGAAGGCCCGCTCGATGGCGGGGCGAATGTCCTCCGGGCGCTCGACCAGCTCGCCGTAGCCGCCCAGCGCCGAGACCATGCGGTCGTAGCGGATGCCGGGGGCGAGGTCGGCGGCGGTGCTGTGGCCGATGATGGCCTTCTGCGGGTGCTTGATCTGCGCCCATTGGCCGTCATTGCCGATGACGGCGACGACGGGGAGCTTGTGGCGCACCATCGTCTCGAACTCCATGCCATTGAGGCCGAAGGCGCCATCGCCGTAGAGCAGAGCGACCTGTTTGTCGGGATGAGCGAGCTTGGCGGCGATGGCGTAGCCAGTACCGGCGCCCAGGGTACCCATGGGGCCGGCGTCGAGCCAGTGGCCAGGCTGCCAGGCGTTGATCACGCGGGCGCCGAAGCTGACGATGTCGCCACCGTCGCCGATGACGTACGCGTCGTGGTCGAGGGCGTCGCGCAGCTCGCGGCAGAGGCGCAAGGGATGGATGGGGGTCTGGTCGGAGGCCATCAGCGCCTCTTCTTTGGCGCGCGCCTCCAGCTCGGCGGCGCGCACGGTCTCGACCCAGGCGCGGCGAGTGCCGCCGGCGAGGGGGCTATCCACGGCGAGCTGGTCCATCACGGCGCCGACGTCGCCGGCAATGCCGACGTCAGGCACGCGGTTGACGCCGATCAGCTCGGGGACGGTGTCGAGCCAGATGAGCCGGGTGTCGGCGGGAATCAGTGGAGGCTGGCCGTAGTTGAGGCGGAAGTCGAGCGGGGTGCCGACGAGCAGGATGAGGTCCGCGCCGCCCAGAGCGGTGCGGCGGGCCAGCGAGAAGAAGAGCGGATGGTCGGGCGGGAGGCTGCCGCGGCCCGCGCCGTTGAGAAAGACGGGAGCTTCGATCTCCTCGGCGAGCTGGCGCAGCGGCTCGGCGGCATCGCACCACCAGACGGCGCTGCCGGCCATGATGACGGGGCGCTCGGCGGCAGCCAGCAGCTCGGCGGCGCGGGCGACGAGCGCCGGGTCGCCGCGCTCGCGGCCGGTGGACGCGTTGGGCCGTGCGGGGATGACGGCCTCCGAGGAGGGGATGAGCTTGTTGAGCACATCCATGGGGCATTCGAGGAAGGTGGGCCCCATGCGGCCGGTGGCGGCTTCGCGGAAGGCGGCGGCCGTGTATTCGGCGAGGCGGTTGGTCTGCACGACGGTGCGCGCCCACTTGGTGATGGGGCGCACGAGCTCGGTGTGGCGCAGCTCCTGGAGAGCGCCGCGGTCGGTGTGCTCGATGGGCGCGGCGCCGCCAAAGACGACGATGGGGCTGCTGGCCTGATAGGCGTTGGCGATGCCGGTGATGCCGTCGGTGACGCCGGGGCCGGCGGTGAGCAGGGCGACTCCAGGGCGACGCGTAATCTTGGCCCAGCCTTCGGCGGCATGGACGGCCGCTTGTTCGTGGCGGGTATCCACCACGCGGATGCCGGCGCGCACGCAGCCGTCATAGATCGCGGCGATGTGGCCGCCGCTGAGCGTGAAGACGGTGTCCACGCCTTCCTGTTTGAGCACGTGGGCGACGAGCACGCCGCCATGGACGACAGGATTCATATCGAAGATGCGCTCCTCCAGTAGTAGGCTCGTCGCGCCTGATACGTGGATGCCTGCGTGCCACTGTATCACGCGGGGGTCGGCCGCTGCCGGCCAGCTGAGGCGCGATGGCGTCACACGGTAGAGCGATTTCGCTACACCAAGCGGTGAGAGTAAGTACAGGATAACTTGACAGACGGCAGGCGTAGAGGTGAACAGTGCGAGTAGTGGAATACTGCGAGGTTTGCTGGTAGACTGGACGGGGCGCGGCGAGGAGACATGGCGGCCTGGGAGCACTGAGGAGTGCGGGAGGGGGGAGTCGTGGCGCAGCCCGCCGTGAGGGGCATGGAGGGCAGCCAGGCGAGGCAAGGAGCGAAGCGCCCATGAGCACACGAGAGTGGTACGACGACGCATTCGACGAGAAGCCAAGCGCGGCGCGCATCTACGATTACTTTCTCGGGGGCTACCATAACTTCGAGTCGGATCGCCGAGCGGCGCGTGAGATGCTGCAGATCACCCCGGACGCCCAGGGCATCATGCGCGCGAACCGGGCATTTCTGCGCCGGGTGACGACGTTTCTGGCGCGACAGGGCATGGACCAGTTTCTCGATATCGGGTCGGGCATTCCGACGGCGGGCAACGTCCATGAAATCGTCTGGCGCCAGCGTCCCGACGCGCACGTGGTGTACGTGGACAGTGATCCAATCGCGGTGCAACACGGCCTCTCGATCCTCAAGGGCGCGCCGCATGTGATCGCCATTCGGGCCGACGTCCGCCAGCCTGAGACGATTCTGACCCATCCCGACGTCACGCGGTTAGTCGACTTCAGCCGGCCCATGGCTGTGCTGCTCGTGGCCGTGCTGCACTTCGTGATCGACGACGACGATGCCTACCGGGCGGTGCGGGTGTTGCGCGAGGCGCTGGCGCCAGGCAGCTACATCGCGGTGTCGCACGCGACCTACGAACACATGCGGCAGCAAGACGTGGATGTGCGGGTGAATCTCTACAAGCGCACGGCCAATCCCGGCTGTTATCGCTCGCGGGCGCAGATCGAGCGCTTCTTCGAGGGGCTAGATGTCGAGGAGCCGGGGCTCGTATACGCACCGCTGTGGCGGCCGGAGAGCAAGGACGACGTCTTCTCGCGCGAGCCGGAGCGGTCCACAGTGCTTGCGTGCGTCGGGCGCAAGGCGTGAGCGGAAGGCGCGCAATGAGGACGGGCGGCGCTAGGCAGGAGGGCCACGTGGGCAAGAAGGGGCGGGCGATCGTGGCACCGGCCGCGTCCGCGGCGCGGGAGGCCCTCGCCCGGCGCTGGTACGCGGCGGTGGCGCCGCAGGGCTTCGTGCCGCTGCCGCCGGACGAGGTGCGCGCGCATTTTGCGCGGTGGACCGAGCAGCTGGTGGACGCGCTGATGGCGGAGACGTTCGCCCCCGAGCGGGCACGCGCGGTGGGAGAGGCGCTGGCGGGACTGCACTTCGCACTGCCAGAAGCGCTGGGCAAAACGCTGGAAGTGCTCGCCGGTGGGTTGGACGAGGCCGTGCCCAACGCGCCGTCGGGCGCAGCGCGCTCACGGCTGGGACGGCTGCTTGGGGAACTGGCGACCGGTTTTACCGCGAGCATGCGCGACGTGATTCTCGCGGAGCAGGAGCTGATCCGGCGGGCGCACTTGACGGAGCGGGCACGCATCGAGGGGGCGCTGCGCGAGCGGGAGGCCCGGCTGCGCATCATCTTCGAGGGCGCGGCAGTGGGCATCATCCTGTCCGACGCCACAGGTCGTCTGGTGGAGGTCAACCCGGTCGCGCGGTCGATGCTGGGCTACAGCGAGGCCGAGATGCATCAGTTGACGTACGTCGGCTTGACGCATCCCGATGACGTGGAGGAGAGCGTGCGCCTCTATCAAGAGCTGCTGCGCGGCGAGCGCGACACGTACCAGTTCGAGAAGCGGTACGTGCGCAAGGGGGGCGAGGTGTTGTGGGGCCGGCTGACGGTGTCGCTGAGCCACGGCGGAGCGCCCGCGGATGAGCGGCTGGTGGTGGGCATGATCGAGGACATCACCGAGCGCAAACGGGCGGAGGAGGAGCTGGTGGAGATGCGGCGGCGGCTGATGGCGGCCCGCGAGACGGAGCGGCTGCGGCTGGCGCGCGACCTTCACGATGGGCCGGTGCAGGATCTGTACGGAGTGCGCTTCCAGTTGACGCGGGTCGGCGAGGCGCTGGGCGCGGCGGATCCGGCCGCTACGCTGGCGCAGGCGCAGGAGACGCTGCTGCGTGTCACAGGACTGATCCGCGACATCTGCGGCGAGCTGCGCCCGCCCACGCTGGTGGCGTTCGGGCTGGACGCGGCCATCCGCTCGCACGCGCACCAGTTCGGGCGCCAACATGCGGACGTGCTGGTACGGCTGAAGCTGGAGCCGGGCCGCCACCGGTTGGAGGACCACGTTCGGTTGGCGCTCTACCGCATCTATCAGGAGGCGATGAACAACGTTGCGCGCCACGCGGGGCCATGCGAGGTGGTGGTGCGGCTGCAGCCGGCCGGGGAGGTGGCCGTGCTGGAGGTTCGCGATACTGGGTGCGGCTTCGTGGTGCCGGGCCAGCGGCTGGAGCTGGCGCGCGAGGGCCATCTGGGGCTGATCGGCGCGGCGGAGCGGGCGGAGGCAATTGGAGGCCGGCTGGCGGTGAAGTCGGCGGTGGGAGCGGGGACGTGCCTGCGAGTGGTCGCACCGGTTATGGGAGTCGTGGAGCGCGGGTGAGCGCGAGGGTGCGCTGAGCGAGCTGAAAGGAACAGCGGCGATGGAGACGATCCGCGTGATGCTGGCCGACGATCATCCAGTGGTGCGGGCGGGAATCCGTCATCTGCTGGAGCGGGCGGGGGATATCGAGGTGGTGGGGGAGGCGAGCGACGGCGAAGAGGCGCTGCGCCTGGCTGGGGAGCTGACCGTGGACGTGTTGCTGCTCGACATGGAGATGCCGGTGCTGACGGGGGTGGAGGTGGCGCGGCGGTTGCGCGCGGCGCGGTCTCCCGTGCGCGTGGTCGCTCTGAGCGCCTATGACGATGAGGAGTACGTGTTGGGGCTGCTGGATTGTGGGGCGGCGGGCTATCTGACCAAAGATGAGGCGATGGAGCGCATCGTGGACGTGGTGCGTGCCGTGGCCCAGGGTCAGGGCGGCTGGCTGAGCCGGCGGGCGACCGCGCAGGTAGCCAGGCGCGGGGCGGCGAGCGAGCGGGTGAAGGGGCTGACGCAGCGCGAGCGGCTGGTGTTGCGGCTGGTGGTGAAGGGCAAGCGCAACGCGGAAATCGGGGAGGAGCTGGGGGTGGCGGTCAGCACGATCGAGTTCCACGTGCGCCACGTGCTGGACAAGCTCGGGGCACGTACGCGCGCCGAGCTGGTGCGCATCGCGCTGCAGGAGGGGTTGTGCCCACCCGAGCCGGAGGAGCGGACACGGTGAGGAGGCTGATAGCGAGCTAGCCGTTATCAATCGTGCGTTTTGAGTGGAACAAGGGTTGGAGAGCACCGTCTTGCGCGTTGAACCATAGTGTCGGCTACGGAAGCACTGATTTCTGCAATGACCTTCTTGCCCCCTTGTTAGGGGCGAATGTGAGAGGAACGTTATCGTATGGCCGCTGGAACAGATGCCGGATCCCGAGACAAGCGAAACACCCAACGCGTGCGGCTGACGATCGACATCGATCCGGTGCTGCACACGCGATTGAACGTGGCGGCTGCTCAAGAGCACGTGACGATGCGTGAGTATGTGGAGGGCCTCTTGCGCCAGGCGCTGCCCGACATACCCGAGCTCACGCATGCGCCTCAAAGTGGGGAGTGACGCACCATCTCTCGGTCCGCCGTTGACAAGCTACTCAAGACGCGCGACCAGGTGATGCGCGGACGCACGTTCTCCGACACGGTAGACCTGTTGCGTGCCGCACACGAGGAGCGTGAGGAACGGCTGGGATGACGGAGTCGCATCCTGTGCGTTGTCGCTCTGGATCTTATCAGGCTGATTGCTCCACCAAATAGGCTAGTCCAGGCGGGCGATATTCCTTGGCGGCTGGACCATTCATATCCCGGGTGCGACAATGGGGAAGCAAGGGGCCTCGTTTTCGGCTCGCGGCACGGTATCAAGCGCGCGGGGCAATGTCCAGAGCGGGGAAAGGATGGCGCGACATGGCAACTGGTGGCGATGCGCATGTGTCTCCCTTCGAGGCGATCCGGCAGAGCGATGAGCAGGGTAACGAGTACTGGTCGGCGCGTGATCTGGCGAAGGTGTTGGGCTATGCGCGTTGGGACAAATTCAAGAACGCGATTGAGAAGGCAGAGATCGCGTGCGAGCACAGTGGCTATGCGGCTTCGCATCATTTTTCCCATGTGGGAAAGATGATCGAAACTGGCAAAGGTGCGCACCGCGAAGTAGATGACACTCACCTTTCCCGCTACGCCTGCTATCTGGTCGTGCAGAACGCCGATCCGGCCAAGGAGATCGTGGCGCTCGGACAGACATACTTCGCCGTGCAGACGCGGCGGGCCGAGGTGGCCGACGAGCTGGCTGGCCTGACCGAGGAGCAGCGCCGTCTCTACATCCGCGGACAACTGCGCGACCACAATCGTGAGCTGGCGGCCGCGGCATATGACGCCGGGGTGATCCAGCCGCGCGACTTTGCCATCTTTCAGGACCACGGCTATCGCGGCCTCTACAACGGCGAGACGAGCCGCGACATCGCCGTGCGCAAAGGGGTGAAGCCCGGGCAGATCCTCGAGTACATGGGATCCACCGAGCTAGCCGCCAACCTGTTCCGGGCGACACAGACCGAGGAAAAGCTGCGGCGCGAGGGTATCCAGGGTAAAGACGCGGCCAACCGCACGCACTTTGCCGTGGGCCGCGAGGTGCGCGCAACGATCGAGCGGCTGGGCGGGACCATGCCCGAGGAGCTGCCGACGCCCGCGGAATCCATCCAGCAGCTCCAGCGCCAGGAACAGCAGCGCATCGCCGCTGAGCGCCAGCCGAGCCTCTTTGGCGACCAGGCGGATGAGTGAGCACGCCCCCTCACTGCGGCATTGGGCCGGCACATCGATGTAGCGGCGGAGCCGAGGATGCTACCCGCGACGCCTGCACATGCTGTGGGGTAGGGATATCGAGGACCGGAGGAGATAGGACTTCATGCACGTTGACGACGCACTTAGCGCTCCGTTCCCCATTTTGCTGATCCATTGTGCTGACGGGATATGTAATCTCGTGCGAGAGGTCCTTGGATGGGAGGGGTACGACGTGCGCGCGGCGGTATTCGGACGCGGAGCTCTGCGGATGCTGCGCGAGATGCCGCCCCACACGATTCTGTTTGTCGAGCCGCTGGCACTCTCGGTCGTGGGCAATGAGGAGCTGAGATCGTACATCACCGACCCAAAGCAGCGAGGGCGGCACGTGGTCTTCGTCGTGACCTCGCAAGTAAACATCGAGGCATACGCCCAAGTGATGCACTTCGATGGGTCTCTGGCCATGCCATTCTTTCCTGAGGAGCTACTGGCGGCGGTGGAGAGTGCCCAGCGCCTGGCTCGGCAGAAGCAGAACCGGCCCACGATCCACTGACGACGGCGTGTGCGACAGTCGAGCATGCCTCGATCGTTGCTGCACTGCCGGCGAGAGCACGTCAATCAGGTGGTGGCAGTCGGAAAGTGAGGGTGTCGGAGCGCTCTCATTCCCATGTCCTGGACTGATTGACCAGGTCCTTGGCGCGAAAGGCAGCTTCTAGATCGACCTGAAAACAGTTGGCCAGGTCCAACAGGTAGCTCAGCACATCGGCGAACTCTTCCTCCAGCGCGATGTCCCGTTGCTTCGCTTGCTCTTCGTACAGTCCGGCTGCCTTCCGCATCGCCTTGGCGAGCTCGCCGACCTCCTCGATAAAGAGCACGAACTTCTCAGACGGGCTGTCTTTGGTCCAGCCACGCTCCTGAGAGATGACCGTCAAATAGTGCTGAAGATCTCTCAGTGTAGGGTTGTCTTTCAGATCGGCCATACCATGCCTCCTGGTTTCTCTAGAAGTGGTTCCGCAGCTCCGAGAAGCTGGACAGGATCAGCAGCTGCCGCTCACCGGCATGCACGACCTCCTCGTGTTCCAAATGCCACGTATGCGGGTGAGGAACAAAGACGGCATTGAGCCCGGCGGCCAGCGCTGGGTTGATATCCGAGCGGGGTGAGTTGCCGACCATCCAGGTATGCTGGGCGATGATCTCGAGTTCGGCGATGACACGCCGGTAGGTCGCAACGTCCTTCTCTGGCACAATCAGGAGCTGTCTGAACAACCCCGCGATTCCAGACCGCTCGATCTTCAACGTCTGCTCCTCGAAGTCGCCCTTCGTCAGCAGGATCAGATCATGGCGTGCGGATAAATATTCCAATGTCTCGATGACTCCATCGAGGAGGTGCAACGGTTGAGCACGGATCTGTTCCCCAAACCAGCGAACCTGCTGGAGATCTTCCTCCCGCACCTCTCGCTCCACAAGCTGGCGATAGGTTTCGACCAGGCTTTTGGTGAAATTGACGGAGCCATAGCCCATCAGACGTTCCACCTCATCCAGCACCGCCCGAACCTCCTGCGGTGAGAGTCGGGAGTGGTTGAGGAACGTGATGAAGGCGTGAATGGCCTGCTCGAAGTGGATGTTATTCTCCCAGAGCGTGTCATCCGCATCCATCAAGAGGTGAGCGCGCATCGCCTATGCTCCTGTCCTTGGTGTCCTTGGTGTCGGTGCTGTCGTCGATGCTCGAATGACCAGCGTGAGCGGAACGACGGTCTGAGCAGGCACAGATTCCTGTTCCAACACGGCCAGCAGCAGCAGAAAGGCCTGCGCCCCGATCGTGACCGTAGGAATCGCAACCGTCGTCAACTCCGGCTCAAGGATGCTGGCGATACTGCTGTCATCGAAGCCGACGACAGACAGCTCGTGAGGAATGGTGAGATGCAGATCGTTAGCCGCCTTGTAGACGCCGACGGCCAACATATCGCTATCACACACAATGGCGGAAGGAGGATCGGGCGATTCCAGCAGCCTGTGGGCCGCGCGGCGCGCGTCCGCAAGGCTAAAGGCTGTGCGCTCCTGATACGCTGGCACCAGCGGAAGCCCCGCGGCCTGTAAGGCGTCACGGTAACCCGTGTGGCGCAGGTGGAACGTTTCTGCGTCCACCGCAGCGGCCAGGTGCGCGATCTTCCTATGCCCCAGTGCCAACAGATGCTCCATCGCGGTACGGATGCCTGCCCCGATCGCCAATTGGAGGGACGGGAGGACGCGACTGGAGGCATCCACCACCACCGCTTTGCCTCGCAAGGCGCTCTGCACGACCGTGGGCGGAGGAGCGAAGAGCAGAACCCCATCCACCGCTCGGGCCGCGAGGAGATCGAGGATCACCTGCTGCCAGTCCTGTTCATCGCGGACGCTGGCCAGCATCACCGCGTATCCATGCTGACGTGCCGCCTGTTCCGCTCCCTGCAGCGCATCCGCGAAGTAGGGATTTCCCACGTCAGGCACCGCCAACGCCACCAGCCGAGAGCGACGGGAGCGCAGTGTGCGCGCCGCCCGATTGGGCTGGTAGCCAAGCTCCCGCGCGGCTCGTAGGATGGCTTCCTGGGTCTGATTTCCCACGCGACCAGCGGCCTTCCCCCCGAAGACGAGCGAGACCGCGGATTGTGACACCCCAGCGCGGCGCGCCACATCGACGCTTGTCGCTATGGCGTGTGTCTCTTCGTCTGGCATGCCGTGGCTCCCTGGACATCGTCATACGTATGACGTGCCGATGATACAGCACTGTACCGCCTGGTGTCAAGGTGCGCGGGGTGCGCATGTGAGGAAGCGTGCTGCGCGAGTTTTGCTGCGTAGTGCAGCGGTCGCACGAAAGGCGAGCGCATATCAATCGGGTGTTGGCAGGTGGCGAGCCGCGAGTGCGTAGCATGCACGCGTACGCTGGCGGCGCTGTTCGCCATGGATACGAACGACGGGCGCTGGCCGGGGCGGGTGTGGGCCGAGGACGGATCGCTGCGGATCGGCGAGCGGCGCATCACATTTGTGGATTCGACGCGCGAGTTGCCTGACTGGCGGGCGCTGAGCATGGACGTGGTGGTGGACGTGACTGGCTGAGACGGCGCAGGCACTGGCCAACGCCGAAGCGTGAGGGTGGGCCGAGGCGGCAATCCGGGCCGGCTCACGGCTTGCGCAGCCCGCGCACGCTGAGCCACGCCGCGCCTGCCAGCAGCACCAGCGCGAGCAGCGCGATGATGACGACGATGGGCACGCCAGACTGATAGGCGACCACGGCCCCATGCAGCGCCGCCACGCCCACCAACGCGGCACCCAGCCATTGCGGCGTGCGTGCCCGCATGCCCACGCCCAGGCCCATCATCACCAGCGCCTCAGCCGCCAGCACGCAGGTATAGATCCACGCGGGGTCGGCCGCGATGGACTCCAACAGCATCGGCAGGAAGATCAGCGCGGCTGCCGCCAGCGTGGTCTCACGTGCTGCGCGCGCGCGCAGCACGGCCGCGTAGCCTATCAGCGCTGTCAGTCCCAGCAGCACGATGTGCTCCATAGGATGGGGACCGGGCAGGGCATCGAGCCCCAGGAGGGCCAGCAGCGCACCCACCGCCGCCCCGGCCAGCGGAATCACGTCCCACCAGCGGCCCCGCCAACGTCCGATGGCCAGGCCAAGCGCCGCCAGCACGACGGTCTCGCCCGATTGGGCCAACGGGGCCGGCGTCGTCGCGATGGCGCTGACCGCGAAGTAGGCGGGCACGAGCAGCAGCCAGGGATGCCCCTCCCAGAAGGCGGCGATGGCGCCGGGGATCGTAACCGCCAGCATGAACCACGCGGCGAAGGGAATGCCCAGCGCGATCCATGCGCTGGTGGTCACGGGACCAGAGGCGAAACGCACCTGGGCGATGACGGCCGCCCAGATGGCGACGGCGTAGAAGGGGAGCGTGTCCCGGCGCCCGAGTGTCCGGCGCAGCGCCAGCGCCACCAGCGATGGAGCCAGCCCCGCCACGGCGATGGTGACGCCGTCGTGCGCGCCGAGCGTCAATGGCAGCACGGCCAGCGCGCCGAACACGCCGGCGCCGATGCTCCCGGCGATGGGCGCATGGTCCCGGCGGCCGGCAACGAACGAGCAAATGGAAAACGCCGCGAGCACCGCGGTCTGGTAGGGTTGGGCGTCCGTTAGGGCGAAGACGAGCGTGAGGACGTAGAGGCCGCAAAGGAGAGCGACCACGTACAGCGGCCGGGCATAAGGGCGCAGCGTGTCGCGCAGGCCGGCGCCCAGCGCGAGCAGCCAGATCGCCAGCGTGAAGGCCAGCGCGAGCCAGGAGAGTGTCAGGTAGTACGCCGACGTAAAGGGACTGTGGCCGGGCGTGCTCGCGAGGGCGATGCTGGTGGCCGGACTGCGATACGCGAGCGCGAGGGCAATGCCGCCAGCCACAAGCCACCAACGCTGTCGCTCGACGACGGTGATCCAAACGGCCACGGCGGCCGCGGCGGCGAACCCAGCGATGGAGGGCCAGTTGGGGTCGGGCGCGCCCAGATTGGACACGACGCCCGCGGCCCCGAGAGCGATTGCCAGCGCCTCGACGGCCATCCGCACGCCCCGGCGAGCAGGCGCCGCGCGGTGCAGGACGAGCGCGACGCCCAGCTCGGCCAGTGCGAGCGCCGCCAGCACGTACGCCATGTTCGAGGGTGACACCCGCGCCAGCGAGGCGAGCGCGACGACCGCCTGGGCGGCCAGCGCCGCCGTCAGCCAGTCCAGGACATCGAGGATGTGCGCGTCGAACGGAGCGGTGCCGTGCGCGTCGCGCAGCGTCAGCCCAAGGGCAAGGGACAACACGGCCACGGCGCAAGCGGCGGCCGCAAAGGCGAGCAGCGAGAACGGCGCGGGCTGACCGGCGAGGGCGTCCGCAAGCACCGCGATTCCCTGGACTTCGACGCCGAGCAGGGCCAGGGCGGCGGCGAGGGCCGCTACCTGCGTGGCGGGCTCGATGACGTAGTCAGGCAGCCCGAGGCGGCGCGGCACCAGGAGGACGAGGGCCGAGGCGGCCAGCGCGAACGTCCACCATTCGAGGGGCGCCGCGCTCCACAGCAGCGCGGCCTGGCCCGCGAGGCAGAAGGCGATCACCGCCAGATAGCCATAGGCGGAGAGGCGTGTCTGCCGCGCCAGCAGCAGATAGACGATCATAGCGTACCCCGACGCGAGGCAGAACATGCCTTCCGCGGAGACGCCGAGCCCACGCAGAGCGAAGAGGTAAACGGCCAGCGCCATCAGCGGTGTCAACAGCGCGAAGACGGCGAGATACGCCTGGCCGACGGTGTGTAGCCGCTGCACGTGGCGCAGCGCCAATCCCAGGCCGCCGAAGAGCACATAGACCACGGCGATGATGACGAGCTTCGCCGTGTCGTTCACCACGTGCCAGCCGCCGGTCTCGAAGATCAGGGTGGCAACCAGCAGCAGAAAGCCGCCGGTATACGCCATGATGGCGATAGATTGTTCGGCGAAGAAGGCGCTCCATGAGAACTGGGCGCCTGGTGTGGGGGCCTGGGGGGCGACTGCTCCCGGCGCGGCCAGGGGCGCGGCGGCCGCTCCCGCGGGTACCGTTCCGGGAGCGCGGCGGCGGACCTGATACTGCGCGCGATACTCGTCGCGCAATGCGGTGATGGTCATGTCGCCCTGGTGGGCGGCGATGCGCTGCTCGAGGTCCATCAGGCTGCGATGGAGCCACTGGAGCTCCGCGATCAGCGCGGGGTCCACGGGCTCGCCGCAATGAGGGCAGTAGGCGGCGCCGGCGGGCACGGGATGGCCGCAGTACGGACAATCCCTGGACGGTGCGCTCATGGGAGGCCTCCTGGTGCGGCGCAACGTGAGAGGCAGCGGGCGTACAGATCAAACGCGCATGACGTTGTCTCAGGCTTGGCCAGGCAGGATAGAGGGTGGAGCAACAGGAGAGTCATTTGGTGAATGGTGGCTGTCCGCAGTGTACTGGCGGCCGGCATCTGTGTCAAGGCAGCGTTGATAGGAATAGCATTCGTAGACTTCACATAGGCGGCATGCTAGAATGACATTACAGCGCATGCCTGGCGCTGTGCAGGTTGATGAGCGGGTGACGGCGGCTGTGGGGTCAGGAGTGGCGAGCATGGACGACGAGGTGGAGCGCGACACAGGCGGCGAGCGCGAGCGACGCATCGAAGCGCTGCGCGCGCTGGCCGGCCAGCGGAGCGCGAGCGAGCTTTCAGCGCCGGCGGCTCAACCGGCGCGGGTGGAGACAGTAGCGCGCCCACGAGCCGCCGGCAGGCGGCGGGGGCTGTGGTTGAGTCTCGCGGCGGCCGTCGTGGTGGTTGCAGGCGTCATCGCGGCAGCCATCGCCGTCTGGCCGCGCCACCCTGCGTCGCCTCCCCGCCCGATCCCCGATCCGCTGGCGCTTGCTCTGAGCGTGTCGCTGGAGTGTCCGGTGTCGTCGCCGGTGGCGTGGTCGCCGGATGGGACGCATGTGGCCGTGGTGGGATATTCCGACTGCGGCGGGCCGGTAGGAATAACAGGGCCGAGCAGCGGGCCACAGCAGACCGCGCCGAGCACTGGCGGCACGTTGGTGGTGTACGACGCCATGAAGGGACGCAGCCTCCAGAGCGTCCCTCTGGATACGTTCGTGGCGTCAGTGGCCGTGCCGCAAAGCGTCCGTGGTGATGCCAGCGCCATGAGCCAGGTGCAGCTCGCGTACGATGGACTGATCTGGTCGCCGGATGGACGCGAGCTCGCGCTGCGATATAACGCCAGCCGCTCGTATCTGAACGGCGCCGTGACCGCCAGCGATACGTATGGCTCCGGCTTGCTGCTGGTGCAATGGTCCAGCCACGCGCTGCGCGCGCTGCCGGCGCCGGCGCAGAGCGCGCCCATACAGTGGCCCGAGTCGTCGTTCCAGCCCGCTCCCGTCATTCGCTGGGATCTGACGGCCGGCACGGGGACGCTGGAATACCTCCCGCCGGCGCAGAGCTATGCCTGGTCGACCGGCGGCACGCTGGCGCCGACGTCTTCCCTGCCCACATCGCCGGATGCCACGCCCCAGCCGGCCAGTGCAGGACCGGTGGGCAATCCTGACGGCGGGCCGAGCTTCACGATGTGGCAGAGCGGGTACGCGCAGTACAATGCGCACTGTTCGACACCTCAACCCGGCAGCACCGTCCCACCCGCGTGCTGTCCGATCACCTCCTACTACGCCGTAGGGTATGGCGCCTCCGCCGCCTGGTCGCCGGACGGCCGCTATCTCGTTCAGTCATTTGGCATTGGGCTGGGTGCCTTCGGCAAGACGCCCCAGACGCTGGCGCCAGCAGCCAGTCCATTGCCCGTGGGCTGTAGCGACCCGAAACTCTCCGCGACGCTGGCGCCACTCCCCGTGCGCGATCGGGCGTTGGCCGCCATATTGGAGACACTTCCCCCACCACGGATGATCAATGGATCTCTCCAAGGTAGTGGTCAGGTGCAGGTGATGTGGAGCGCCGATGGCCGCTATCTGGTGACGCAGGGCGGGCCGGGAAACGCCGTGCTGAGCGTCTACGACTGCGCGACAGGCCAGGTAATAGGCAAGATCGGCGCGGCGCCCTTTATCGCGCAGATTCCGTTCAACAAGCGGGACAAAGGGTCGAGCGTCTACATCAACACGTCGCTCTGGTCGCCACGCGGTCAGCGGCTGCTCGCCGTGGATACGACCGACGGGGTCATGTTGATCCTGGGACCGAAGTCGCTGGGGCTTTGACCGATCACGCTTTGCCGCCTCGGCGCTTCTCTCCGCTGCGGCCGAAGGCCTGGAGCGCGCGCTTGGTGACGGTGGAGTACACTTCGGCGAGGGCGGGGATGGGGTCTTCGTCGCCGCCGGTGAAGGGGGGCCTGCCCAGGCGCTTGAGGAGCGCCGCCTCGACCTGCGGGGGAGAGATGGTGATGCTGAAGTCGTCCAGCCCGGCGCCGGGCTGGTAGAAGTCGGCGGATCGGAGCGGCGCGTGGTCCAGCTCGGCTGGCTCCGGCGGCGCGGCCTCGGCCGCGTGCGTATCGGAGCCATCGACGGCACTGGCCCAGCGCTGGCGCAGCGCCGCGGTGATCTGCTCGGGCGTACGGCCGCGCAGCGTGAACAGAATGAACGGCTGGGTGTCCAGATTCTGCGCCACGACGTGGTGCACGGCCACCCCGTGCTTGCAGAGGAATGAGGAATCGGGGCAGTTGCAGCTGGTCTTGACTTCATGGGTCCCGGCGGGGAAGAGTGACCCACCGCCACGGGCAAAGATCTCCTCGATGCCGGCGGGCATCTCGCCGGCCAGCAGCTTCGCGACGGTGGCGGCCTCAGCCGCGAGCGCCTCGACCACGCGGTCCCAGACGACGCTGGACAGGGCCGTGACCGTGACGGTTACCGTGTAGGGCACCCCGTACGAGCCCCAGACCTGGGCCTGGACCTGGCCGGGCGCGACGGCCGCATTGAAGACGGCGCCCTGGCGGGCGAAGTTGCGCCCGCGACTCATGCGCCCCTTGAACTCAGGGCCGAAGTCGTCCAGCATGTTCAGCCAGCGCTGTGCCCACCAGGATTGTGCGGTCTGGTCTGTCGTGCGTGGCATCGGTGATCCCTCCATCGGATGAAGCGCGGGCGCTGGGCGATAGCCGCATGAGCGCGTGGATGGCAATCAATCGGCGAGCGCGTCGGCGCGCAGTGTGAAGAGGTCACGCAGCTCATCGGTGGACATTTCGGTGATCCAGCCCTCGCCGGTGCCGATGACTTTCTCCGCCAGCTCGCGCTTCTGCTCGATCATCTGGTCAATGCGCTCCTCCAGCGTGCCGGTGCAGACGAACTTGCGCACCTGCACGTTGCGCGTCTGGCCGATGCGGAAGGCGCGATCGGTGGCCTGGTTCTCGACGGCGGGGTTCCACCAGCGGTCGAAGTGGATGACGTGGTTGGCGCGGGTCAGATTCAGGCCGGTGCCGCCGGCCTTGAGGGAGAGCAGGAAGAGGGGCGGGCCGTCGTCGCTCTGGAAGCGCGCCACCAGCCGCTCGCGCTGCTGCTGGGGCACAGCGCCATGCAGATAGAGCACCTCGGTGCCGAAGCGCTCCCGCAGGTAGGGCTGGAGGCGGTCGCCCATGGCGGTGAATTGGGTGAAGATCAGCGCGCGATCGCCCTCGTCCAGCAGCTCTTCGATCAGCTCCTCCAGCCGGGCGAGCTTGCCGGAGCGACCCTCCAGCGCACTCTCGTCGCCGAGGAAGTGGGCGGGATGGTTGCAGACCTGCTTGAGCTTCGAGAGCATGGCGAGCACGATGCCGCGGCGCTGCATGTCGCCCTCGGCCACTTCGATCTGGCGCAGGCCGTCGCGGACGACAGCCTCGTAGAGGGTGATTTGCTCGCGCGTGAGCGGGCAATACTCCTTCATCTCCAGCTTGTCGGGCAGGTCGCTGATGACGGTCGGATCGGTCTTCAGCCGGCGCAGGACGAAGGGGCGCACGAGCGCCTGCAGCCGCGCGGTGGCCTGCTTGTCCTGCAGCTTTTCGATGGGGTAGGCGAAGTGCTCGTGGAAGCGCTTGTTGGAGCCAAGGTAGCCAGGATTGAGGAAGTCCATGATGCTCCACAGCTCAGTCAGGCGATTCTCGACGGGCGTGCCGGTGAGGGCCACGCGCACCGGCGCCTTGAGGTTACGGGCGACGCGGCTCTGCTTGGCCTCGGGGTTCTTGATGTTCTGCGCTTCGTCGAGCACGACGGCGCCCCAGTCCGCCGTGGCGAGGGTCTGCTCGTCGCGCGGGAGGAGGCTGTACGTGGTGACGACGAGGTCGTGGCCCGCAACTTCGGCGGCGAAGCTTTCGGCGGCGGAGCGGCCGACGCGGTCGGCGCCGTGGTGGACGAGCACGCGCAGGTCAGGCGTGAAGCGGGCGGTCTCGTGGCGCCAGTTGCCGACGACCGAGGTAGGGCAGACGAGCAGGACGGGCTTAGAGAGCTGACCCGCGTCCTTGGCGCGCGCCAGGAGCGCCAGCAGCTGCACCGTCTTGCCCAGGCCCATATCGTCGGCGAGGCAGGCGCCTAGGCCGAAGCGGGCGAGAAACGCGAGCCAGCCCAGGCCGCGCAGCTGATACGGGCGCAGCGTGCCGTGCAGGCCCTCGGGCTGGGGGACTTCGGCGAAGGATTCCCCGCCACGCAGCCGACCGAGCAGGTCGCCGATCCATTCGTCGGCGCGGACCTCCTCGACGTCTACTTCGCCGTCGTTCACCTCGCCCGTCAGCGAGGCGCGCAGGGCCTCGCCCAGCGACATGCGTCCGCTCGGATGCTCGCGGACGAAGCGCAGGGCGGCGTCCACCTGGTCGGGCCGCAGCTCCACCCACTGGCCGCGCAGGCGCACCAGCGGCTCTTTGAGGGCGGCCAGGCGCTCCAGCTCCTCGCGGGTGAACTCCTGGTCGCCGAGGGCGAGCTTCCAGTCATAAGAGACAACGGCGTCCAGGCCCATGAGGCCGCTGGACGTCTTGCGCCCGCCTTTGAGGCGCAGCCGCACGGATGGGCGCGGTGCGGCGCGCTTCCACCAGCCAGGGACGAGCACGCCAAAGCCGGCCTCTTCCAGCAGAGGAACCGCCTCCCGGAGGAAGCCGTACGCTTCGGCGCCGGAGAGGTCGCAGCCAACGGGATGGGCCTCGCGCAGGCTCTGATCGATGGGGGCGAAGAGGCGCGCGGCCTGACCCAGGCTGGTGAGCACCAGCTCGTGGGGGCGCTCGAAGCGGCGCTCCAGGAAGCGCGCGACTGAGCCGCGCTGGCGCCAGACGTCATCCAGCGGGACGAGCAGGCTGGGGTCGTCCCGTGCCTGGAGCAGATAGTCCAGCCGCCAGAGCGCCTCGGGCATCTCCGGCGTGGAATCGTCCAGCGCCGCCGAGCCGCCGGTCGGCAAGGTGTCGCCGGCAGTTGCGCCGGCTGATTCCACGACGAGCCGCGGCATGCGCGTGGGCGTGCCGGCCTCGGGAGCGGCCGCGGTGGGCGCGTGGCCGTCCTGCTCGTCGTGCTCGTTGGAGACGTTGGGCTGCGCATCCGCGGCGAGGACGGCGGCAAGGTCCTGGTCCGCCTCCGCCAGCTCGGCCTCATCGTCGGCATCGTTGCTGGGAGGGGAGAGGCGGAAGCAGAGACGGAAGGGCGCCGCGCCCGCGCCGGCCAGGCCGGCGTGCCAGCGGTGGAGGCCGTCCAACAGCGTCCGCGCTTCGGCGGACGGCAGGTAGATGGCGGAGTCGGGGCGGCTGAGCGCGGCGAGCCAGCGTTGGGTGAGTGAGCTCCGGCCAAACCCGTAGTCGTAGCCGTACCCATAGTAGGCCGAATAGGGAGAAGGTGGCGAGCCACCGGCGCTGAGGATCAGACTATCCTGATGGATCCAATGCGCCACGCGAGCGTTGATGATGATGTGGGTGAAGTCTTCGAGCAGAATGCGCGCGGCAGGCACCACGTCCGGCGAAGGCTCCTGAGCCTCCGCGGGCACGCCGGCGCGGCAGAGATCAGGCATGGCATCAGCAAGGGCGTCGAAACGGGCACGGTCGGCGGGGTCGCTGAAAGAGGCATACCAGACCGTCGTGATCGGTACTTGTGGCTCATAGCCCCCATACCCACCGTACCCCCGATAGTAGTCGGGTTGGGGAACCTCGTTGGCGCCCGGGAGATAGCGCTGGCGCACGAGCAGGTCGAGCGCGAACTTGGCCCCGGCGCTCCACAGGCGCAGATCAGCGCCAAGCAGCATGCGCGGCTCAGGGCGGTCTTCGGGCGAGGTGTGGGGCGAGGAAGCCGCGGCTTCGGCGCCGCTGTGGTGGGGCAGACCTGCCAGCAGGGTGCCGGCAGCTTCGGGGTCGAGGTACAGCGCGTCCACGCGCCACAGCGCGATGAGGGCTTTTCCAGTGTCGATACCATCCAACGCGGGATCGGGTGCCCAGCCGGCGCGGACGAGCTCAGCCGATGGGAGCGGGCGAGTGCCAGCGGCGGGCAGGAACAACACCTGCTTCGTCTGCCGGCGTGACGTGCGTGGGCGCACGCCCGGGCGCGAGGTCTTCCAGAGGCGCTCCAGCGCGCCGAACAGCTCGTGGTGCTTCGCGGCGTACGGGTGCGGGCGCACGCGCGACGTGTCAGCCGCGGCGGTGGTGACGTGGCGGTGGTGGCGGACGGCGGGAGGCGATTCGACCTCGGCCCACAGCGCCAGGCTGCGCTCGTAGAGGCTGCCGGAGGGCACCCACGCGGCGTGCAGCACAAGCCCTCGCCGGCCGGGCTGGAGGGCCGGCGAAGGCGCTAGAGTGGGGGCTGCGGTGAGGGTGGCAGCCTCGCGGCCGTCGGGGCGTACGAAGCGCAGGCGCGGTCCTGTCATACCATTCATCTTACCCCATCGGTGAGGCGGGTGCACGCACGAGCCGCCAGCGAGCGGCTCTACGTCGGGAGTGGGCAGGCCGCGCATGCCGAGAGTAAAGACCAGCTCGCCGCCGTGATGCGCATCATGCTTCGATGACGGGCCCGATGGCCCGTTGGAGCGCCAGCGTTGCCTCGTCGGCCGCACACGGTAGTATACTCCGCGGCGGAATGTTTGACGGGATTGTAGGCTTCCTGTACCATCAGGCTGACGCGACGCGAGATGGGCACTGGAGTGGGCGAGACGGCGCGTGGCACGAAAGGTCGGCAGGCCGATGGAACCCCATGCGGAGCTGGAAGAGGTCACGATCGCGCAGCTGCAGGAGGCCATGGCGGCAGGGCAATTGTCCGCGCGCCGCCTGACTGAGATGTACCTGGAGCGCATCCGGCGACTGGACGAGAGCGGGCCGGCGCTGCGATCGGTGATCGAGACCAATCCCGACGCGCTGGACATCGCGGACGCGCTGGATCGCGAGCGAGCGACGAGCGGACCGCGCGGGCCGTTGCATGGCATCCCCGTGCTGCTCAAGGACAACATCGACACCGCGGACCGCATGCACACCACCGCCGGCTCGCTGGCGCTGCTGGAGGCGCGGCCCGCGCGCGACGCATTCGTGGCGGAGCGGCTGCGCCAGGCGGGGGCGGTGCTGTTGGGCAAAGCGAACCTCAGCGAGTGGGCCAACTTTCGCTCCACCCACTCCTCCAGTGGCTGGAGCGGTCGTGGCGGGCAGACGCTGAATCCATACGCGCTGGACCGCTCGCCCTGTGGCTCCAGCTCGGGCTCGGCGGCGGCGGTCGCGGCGAACCTGGTCGCCGCCTCGTTGGGCACCGAGACGGATGGCTCCATCCTGTGTCCCGCGACCACGAACGGCGTGGTGGGGATCAAGACGACGCTCGGGCTGGTCAGCAGAGCGGGAGTCATCCCCATCGCCCACAGCCAGGACACGGTCGGCCCGTTCGGCAGGACGGTGGCGGATGCGGTAACGCTGCTCAGCGCCATCACGGGGATGGATGCGCGCGACCCGGCGACGCAGGCGAGCGCCGGACGAGTACCTTCGGACTACACGCAGTACCTGGACGTGAACGGGCTCTACGGCGCGCGCATCGGCATCCCGCGTGAGGTGTACTTTGGCTACAGCGAGAAGACGGACGCGGTGGCCGCGGCCGCCATCGAGACCATGCGCAGGATGGGCGCGGTGATCGTGGACCCGGCGGACATCCCAACGGCGAAGCGCATGCGGGAGTCGGAGTCGGAGCTGACAGTGCTGCTGTACGAATTCAAAGAGGATCTGAACGCCTACCTGGCTGGGCTCGGCGAAGGCGCGCCGGTCCATACGCTCGAAGACGTGGTCGCGTTCAACGCGTCGCACGGCGAGCAGGAGATGCCGTACTTCGGCCAGGAGCTGTTCATCAGCGCGCTGGAGAAGGGCCCGCTCACCGATGCGGCGTATCTAGAGGCGCTGGCGGAGAATCGCCGCCTTTCCCGGGAGGAAGGCATCGACGCGGTGATGGAGCAGCACCAGCTGGATGCGCTGGTGTTGCCGACGGGCGGGCCGGCGTGGAAGATCGACCTGATTGACGGGGATCACCACATGGGCGGCTCGTCGCAGCCGGCGGCGCTGGCGGGCTATCCGGCCATCACCGTGCCGGCGGGCGACACATTCGGGCTCCCCGTGGGCATCACGTTCATGGGGCGGGCGTTCAGCGAGCCGAAGCTGATCCGGCTGGCCTATGCCTTCGAGCAGGCGACACGAGCACGGCGCACGCCGCAATTCCGCCCGACCGTGGGATGAGGCGTACGGCGCTCGCGACAAGCTCGCGACAAGGGGGTGTGCGCTGTTCACGAAATCGGCGGCATTCTACGACGCGATCTATGGAGCGAAGGACTACGCGGGCGAGGCGAAGCGGGTCCACGCGCTGATCGAGCGGCACAGGCAGTCGGACGGGAACGCGCTGCTGGACGTCGCCTGTGGCACGGGCAAGCACCTGCCCTATTTGCACGAGCACTACGTCGTGGAGGGGCTGGACCTGGACGGCAACATGCTGGCCATCGCGCGCGAGCGCAACCCTGGTGTGCCGTTCCATGAGGCTGACATGGTCAGCTTCGACCTGGGGCGCCAGTTCGACGCTGTGGTGTGTCTGTTCAGCGCCATCTCCTATGCTGGAACGGTGCCCCGGTTGCGCCAGGCGGTGGCGAGCATGGGCCGGCATCTGCGACCAGGCGGGGTCTTGATCGTCGAGCCGTTCTTCACGCCCGAGACCTTTTATCCCGACACGGTGCACGCGGTGTTCGTGGACCAGCCAGAGCTGAAGATCGCGCGTATCAGCGTGAGCCGGGTGGAAGGCCGGCTGGCGCCGCTGGAGTTCGAATACCTGGTGGGCACGCCGGAGGGTGTCCAGCACTTCACGGAGCGCCACGACACGGTGCTCTTCACGGTAGAGGAGCAACTGGACGCGTTCAGGGACGCTGGACTGGACGTGATGCACGACCCACAGGGGCTGACCGGGCGTGGGCTGTACATCGGGACGCGGCCGCTGGCGTGAGGTGAGGCCTCGATCACCGTCTGGACTCGAGCCGCAGCGGCAAGCCGCTGCGCTTTACTACGAGCGCGGCCAGCTCGTCGGGGGTGATGGGAAGCGCGCCGTCACTGGGTGTCCTTTGTACGACAAGAGATCGCCGTGCCCACCAGCCAATGGTGATGCGGCCGGCGTCGCCCTTCGCCGTGTATGCCACTACGTGGCCCCGGCGCATGCGTGCGGTGATGTCCTCGACGCCATCCCAGGGGAGAACTTGTGCGGTGCGCCTGGTCGTACGCGCGCTCAGGCCGGCTGCGTCGGCACGGATGACGGCCGTGGTGCGGAATATCGCTCCATAGGCAAAGGCGACGCCAAACAGCCCGAAGAGGGCCAGCAAGAAGGCGAGCGGAAAGCTCAACTCACCCTGCACCTGCGGGAGGGTGCTCGGTACGTGGTGGGCGGGAAGGGTGAGGATGACCAGCAGCGCGGGAACGATCTCGACGGCCAAAATAGCCCCGACGAGCGCGACGCTGAGGCGTCGGAGCCAGGGAATGCGGAGCGCCAGGATGTATCTTGTAGATGGCGCGTCGAGCGGCGGAGGGGCGACCGTTGGCAACGGCAGGGACGTGGGAGCCCGCGGCCGTACCAACCGCTGAATTGCCAGCGTCATGCCACTTACCGCAAGCAGCAGCGCCATGAGCGCCAGTGGCGCGGCTATCGCGTCGTTGAAGAGCGCGGAGGTGGTGAGGGGCAGCAGGAGAACGGCAGCTGCGCAGCCGAGGCACACCGCGATGGTCACGACGAAGACAGCGACGGTAGCGAGGGCGTCCGGTGAGGTGGCGCCGCTCGTGTGTGCCGCGCCGGGCTCCGCGGCACGCAGCGTACGGGAGAAGGTGCGGGGCAGGAGACCGGTGCGAGCGGCGATGAGGTCGAGCAGGCCGCGCTGGCGCCGGGCCATCTCTTCGGCTGAAATGCCATCTGGCTCGAAGTGCGTCACGCTCGAGCGGCCATCGCTCCATGCCACGCGGACGCGGCTGCCATAGAGGCGGAACCTGCGCACGGCCAGCTGCGCGTGGCCAGTGGAGGAGACTTCGAGCAGCCGCATATCGCTCCATGGCAGAAAGCGGTTGCCGCCGAACTCGGTACGGTACGCGACGCCTTCATCGTTGGCGGTGACCCCGTACGGTCGGCCAAAGAGCGTAGGGACGTAGCGCGCCACCACCACGATGAGGATCACCAGCAGCGCCAGCAGGACGAGCATGGCGAGCATGGCGAGGGCCACGAGGATATGGAGCGCATCGGGCACGGGGTTGGAGACGAGCCCCATGCCCATGATGATCAGTGGTGCCCCAACACTCACCAGAGCAAGAAGCGCGTACAGGATCAAGAGTGGTCCCTGGGCGAAGCGCACCGACTTCGTGCTACGCCAGGAGAGCACGAGCGGCTCAGTCGAGACGTCCGGGGCCTTGGCCGGATCGGCGGTGAGGCGTGCGAGAGGCATGGCATCCAAGTGCCCACGCAGCGCCACCGCACGCCGGCGGGCACGCGCCCGAGCACGGACGGACACAATCGCCATGGCGAGGGCCATGACGAGGAAGAAGGCGGCGAACGCGCCGCCGAGGAGAAGGTCCTGAGTGATTGGCTGCCCCAGCTCGGCGTCGAGCGGAAGCCCGGTCGAAAGCAGCCATACTGGGATGGCCAGCGCGACTGCCGCATAGCCCAGTCCCAATAGGCCGAGCAGCCACCACAGGCGGTCGGTCGTTTCCATCCAACCCTCCTCCACCATGCCCCCAATGCCGGGCCACAGGAGACGCGCGGCGATGGGGGCATGATAGCAGGAAGGGGGCGTGCGGGCAAGTCAGGCGTCCGCGAGCAGCAGCTTGCCGTCTTTGAGGAAGAGCTCGTCGTCCACCCACACCTCGCCGCCGCCAGCCTCTGGACGCAGGTCGCAGATCATGTCCCAGTGCAGGGCGGAGACATTCTTGCCGCCAGTCTCAGGATAGCTGTTACCCAGCGCCAGGTGGACGGTGCCGCCGATCTTCTCGTCGTAGAGGATATTGCGGATGCCGCGCGTGATGCCGTAGTTGTTGCCGAAGGCGAACTCGCCCAGATAGCGCGCGCCGGCATCCATATCGATCATGTGCTGGAGGAAGGCCTGGCCCTGAGCGGCGCTGGCCTCCACCACGCGGCCCTGCTCGAAGCGCAGGCGGATATCCTGCACGGGACGGCCGCCGTAGATGCTAGGGATGGTGTAGCGGATAGTGCCGTTGGCGGAGTCTTCGACGGGGCTGGTGAAGAATTCGCCACTGGGGAAGTTACGCTTGCCGTCGCTGTTGATGAAGACGCGGCCCTCGATGGAGAGGCGGAGGTCGGTGTCCTGCCCGAGGACGCGCACCTCATGCTTGCCGCGCAGCCAGTCCACGTAGCGCTGCTGCTGGCGGCCGAGGGCTGCCCAGGCGGCGCCGGGGTCCTCCTCGTTCAGGAAGCACGCGCCATAGACGAACTCGGTGAACTCGGCGAGGGACATCTCGGCATCCTGGGCGTGGGCAGCCGTGGGGTAGAGCGTGCCACACCAGTGGAGCTGTCCCTCGGCTTCGCGCCGCTGGCGGATCTGGCTCAGCTCGCGCATGGCGCGCTGATGGATGGCCTGGCGCGCGGGATCGACGTTGGTGAGCGCGCGGGTATTGGCGGAGGCGTTGATGCCGAGCGTGGCGTTGGCGTGCTCCATCGCGGCGTGGCTGCCCGGGTCGAGCCAGGCGAGCTGTTCGTCGTTGCCTTCGCCGAGCAGCAGCCGGTCGAGCTCGCCCAGCTGCAGGTTGACGACGGGATGAGCGCCTACGCGCAGCACCTCGCGGTACGTCTCGAGCAGCAGCGGTTCGGCCAATGGCGTGGTGTTGATGAGCACGACCTGGCGCGGCTGGATGTTCAGGCAGTAGCCGACGAGGGTTCTGGCCCAGCGTACGATGCGCGGATCGGTCACAGCGTCTGTTTCCTCTCTACTCAACTCTTGTGTCGCGATGTCTGCGTCTCAGCATGATACATCGGTGGGGCTTCTGCTGGCATCCGCTCCTTCCCACCACGTGACACGTGGCCGCGCGGCGCCCGTACATCAGGCAGGCGTCTCCGTTTCAGGGATCGCGGTCGAGACGCCATCGATGCGGCGAACGGGCGACCAGATCAGCCATAGCGATCCCAGGAGCATGCCGGCCAGCGCCACCACCAGCGTAGGGCGCACGCCAATGGCGGTGCCGAGGAATCCCGCCATGAGCGCCCCCAGCGGAGCGGCACCCTGCATCAAGACGTGCAGGGTGGCGTTGGCACGACCAAGCAGCCGAACCGGGATGGAGGCCTGCCGCAGGCTGGTGTCCGCGATGAAGTAGACGGCTATCCATACGTCTCCCAGCAACTGGGCCGCCGCGAGGAAGGGAACGGCCACGGGATGCACCACGCCGGCCAGGGGGATCAGCACTTGCACGCCCACGAAAAGCAGGAAAGCGGCGATCAGGACATGGCCGATGCCAAATCGCCGGACCATCCGGCCGGCCACGAGCGACCCGCCGAGGCCACCCACGCCGCCCAAGCCGACGAGCACGCCGACCATGGCCGGCGCGAGGTGCAGATCGCGGATGAGGTAGATGGCGTAGAGCGCACCGATGAAGCTGCCGAAGAAGTTGAACGTGCCCGCGGTGCCCGCAAGCGCGCGCAGCACCGGATTGCCGACCACCACGCGCAATCCCTCGGCGATCTCGCGGGCGATGCCGGGACGCTCGGACGGCGGATGTGGTGCCGGCTCGTGAGCTCGGATGAGCGCGATGCAGGCAGCCGAGAACAGGAACGACACCGCGTCCACGACGATGGCAAATGGCGCGGTCAGCCACTGGACCAGGACGCCGCCGAGCGGAGGCCCACTGATTTCCGCGACCGAGCTGCTCAGGCCGAGCTTGCTATTACCCTCCACCAGCTGGCTGCGCTCGACGAGCGCGGGCACATACGCCTGGTGGGCGACATCCGAGAATACGGTGAGCGCCCCGGCGACGGCCGCGATGGCGTACAGCAGCTCGATGCGCAGTATCCCGGCGACGGCTGCGATGGGGACCAGAGCGAGCACGGCGGCGCGGCCAAGGTCTGAGGCAATCAGGATGGGACGGCGGCGCAAGCGATCCGCCCAGACCCCCGCGAAGAGACCCACCAGGAGTACCGGCGCCGTCTCCAAGGCGGCCAGCAGACCCACCTGGGCTGGGGTCGCGTTGAGCACTATGATGGCGGCGAGCGGCAGCGCGGTGCCAGTCACATGCGAGCCGATGGAGGAGACGGTCTGGCCGGTCCACAGCTTCATGAAGTCGGGGTGGCGCCACAGACCGGTGAGACGTGGGCGCGTGTCGTGTACGGGAGGTGAAGACACCGTGACCCTCCAGTTTGTCCGCAGCCGTACGGCGACAGAGCGACGTACGGAAACCAGGCTATGCTGGTTCGATGACGTCGTGGAGAAGCTCGGCGGCGGCACAAACGGGAGTGGCTGCTCTGAGGTCGACAACGCCACAGGTGCCCGTCACGGGCGTGAAGAGCGTCGCACTGCCTGATGCAAGTCAACCCAGCCCACCGCGCTCAGCGACGTGAGTTGATGCAGTGCGACGGCGCTGCCTGATCCGCGCGTTCACGCATCGACGGCGAGGAGGCTGCGGTCGATGCCGCGCGTCAGGCCAAGAGATCGCCCCGTAAGCTGAAGCGCCGAGCTTACCAGGCGGTGCGGATGGGGGTGTCTTTCATGTCACCGATCATACGAGCGCAATGCCCCGGCAGTCAAGCCAGCCTCAGACCGCCGCGCGTCATGCTGCGCCCTTGCGCGTGCGCTGCTGGGCGAAGAAGGCCAGCAGATCGTCGAGGGGGCGGGTGTTGAGCACGTCGGCGGGGGTGAGCCAGCCCTTGCGGGCGATGCCCACACCGTAGCGAATGTAGCCCAGCGCGTCGGGGGTGTGGGCGTCCGGATTGATGGGGATGAGCACGCCGTGCTCGACGGCTCGGCGGTGGTAGCGCCAGTCGAGATCCAGGCGATGGGGGTCGGCGTTCAGCTCGATGGCGACGCCCAGCTCGCCAGCGCGGTCGATCACGGCCTCGACGTCGGGATTGTAGCCGTCGCGCTGCAAGAGGAGACGGCCAGTGAGATGGCCCATGATGGAGGTGTAGGGGTTTTCGAGCGCGGTCAGCAAACGTTTGGTTTGCTCGGCGGGAGGGAGCTGGAAATGGCTATGAATCGAGGCGACGACGAAGTCGAAGGAGGCGAGGGTGGCGTCGTCGTAGTCGAGCGCGCCGTCTTTGAGGATGTCGCACTCCGTGCCCTTGAGGAGGCGCAGGCGACCGGCTAGCTCGTCGTTGAGGCGATCGATCTCGTCGTGCTGGCGGCGCACCGCGTCTTCGTTCAGGCCGCTGGCATAGGCGGCGGCTTTGCTGTGGTCGCAGATGCCGAGATAGGTCATGCCCATCGCGAGCGCGGCCTCGGCCATCTCACGGATGCTGGATTGGCCGTCGCTCCAGGTGGAGTGGACGTGGAGGATGCCGAGCAGGTCGGCTTCGGTGACGAGCGAGGGCAGCTCGCCCTTGAGGGCGGCCTCGATCTCGCCGCGGTCTTCGCGCAGCTCCGGCTCGATGTAGTGCATGCCCAGCACGCGGTAAAACTCGCGCTCGTCGGCGACAGGAATGCGCTCGTCGCCGCGGAAAAGGCCGTACTCGTTGATCTTGATGCCCTCGCGCTGGGCACGGCCGCGCAGCGCGATGTTGTGGTCACGCGAGCCGGTGAAGTGGTGGAGGGCGTAGGGATACTCGTCGTCGGTCACCACGCGCAGGTCCAGCGCGATGCCGGGGCGCAGGATGACGCTCGTCTTCGTGTCACCCTTGCCCGTGACAGCGATGACCTGCGGCAGTCCAACCAGAGTGTCCATGACGGCGGCGCGGTCGTCGTCGCGGGCGACGCTGGCCACCATGTCCACATCCTTGACGATCTCTTTACGCCGGCGCAGGCTGCCGGCGATGCTCAGCCGGACGACTTGGGACAGCGCGCGCAGCGCATCGGCGACGGCGGTGGCGTCTGCCTCGGCCACGGGGAAGAGGTAGTGGTCGGCGTGCTCGGTGAGGAACGCCAGACCTTTGAGGATGTTCTCCTGGCTCTTGGCGCCGAAGCCGGGCAGTGTCGCGATGCGGTTGCCCTCGGCGGCGGCGCGCAGCTCCTCGAGGGTGGTGATGCCGAGCGACTCGTGGAGCTGGCGTATGCGCTTGGGGCCCAGGCCGGAAATGCGCAGCATGGCCCGCAAGCCGGTGGGAATCTCCGCGACCAGCTCCTGATGAAACGCCATGTGTCCCGTGGTGACCAGCTCGGTCACGCGGCCGAGGAGGGTCTTGCCCAGGCCGGGCACTTTGGCGAGCTCGCCGCTGCGCACCAGCTCGTCGACGTCACCATCCAGCGCGCCAATGGTGCGGGCGGCGTTGTGGTACGCGCGCGACTCAAAAGGGTTGCCGCCGCGCAGCTCCAGCAGATCGCCGACGTCATCCAGCACCGCGGCCACCTGTGCCTTATCCACCGGGGTCCTCCTCGGCATGCGCCGCCGCGCCATCGGCGCCGGGCTCCTCACTCGGAAGTGTGGCGGCGCCATAGATCTCGTCCGATAGGTCATACGTGGGGGCTGGACGCGGGTCCAGCTCGAAGGGGTGGCGTCCCTTGAGCTGGCGGGGGAGCTGCTTCTTACAGTCGAAGTGGCAGACCATCCAGGCAACCAGCTCTTTCTCGATGAAGATGGCGTCCCACGTTTCGGCGTCGGCCATGTCCGGGGTCGTCTCCAGGATGTGGCGGTCGCAGCTGGCGCAGCGGATATCCCCGGCGCGAATGGCGTGCTCGAACCAGGACATCATGAAAGCCTGGTAGTCATCGAAGGTCATGTCGCGCAGGGGCTTGATGGGATACCCCAGCTGATCGGGATGAGGAGCAAGGTGGTAATCCTCGTCGTGCGGGCCGAGCGCCACTAGCGGGCCGCGCACCAGCTCGACCACGCTGCCATCCGGCTCGCCCTGGGCGGCGTAGCGCACCAATCCCTCGGCCTCGAACCAGGTCAGCAAATCCTCGTCCATGTGCGACCCGCTACCTTCTTCACGACGTCCGCGGCGACGTGGCCGCGACCGGCGGTGCTTCACCGGCCACTGTATCACCCAGGCGAGAGGGCGTCAAACAAGCGGCCAACAAGCACGAGGAGGGAGCGACCGACGGCGCACAGCCGTTCCGGCGCCCGCGCTATGGCGCTGGCCCGCAGCGTGCGAAACCCGACAGGCCGACAGGCGCGGGAAGCAACGCGGATGCATCCTGGCTCCATGCCGCGACGAAGCGGCCCAAGCAGCCAGCGCCGGCATAGTGCTCCATCGAGCGATCGTCTGGTCTCCCGGTACGCATCATGCTCTAGGATGTTCACCATCAATGTGCCCTATCGGGCATCGAGCCAGTGTGCATTGATCCTCATGCATTATCAATAGGAGTGAGCGTGCTATGTGGTCCTCGCTCGAAGGCTTGGTCATCGGAGGGCGCTACGAAATCGAGCGCCACATCGCCACCGGAGGCATGGCGGCCGTCTTTCTCGGCTGGGATCATCGCGTGGAGCGTCCGGTGGCGATCAAAGTGCTGCGTCAGCTGGAACACGCCGACGGACCGTCCATCGCGCGGTTCCAGCGCGAAGCCCATGCCGCGGCCATGCTCAACCATGCCAACGTGGTGCGCGCGTACGACTTCGTAGAGGACGGCGGGTGTTATTACCTCGTCATGGAGTACGTCGACGGGCTCAATCTCAAGCAGCACTTGCGGCGGTGCGGGCCATTGCCGGCCGCCGAGGCGCTTCGCATCGTGGGCCAGGTCTGTGCCGCGCTCAGTGCCGCACACGCGCAGGGGTTCATTCATCGCGACGTCAAGCCGCAGAACATCCTGCTGGACGAACATGGCGTGGCCAAAGTGACGGATTTCGGCATCGTGCACATCACGCAAGGGCCGACCATGACGACCGATGGAGCGGTGCTGGGCACAGCGGACTACATCGCGCCAGAGCAGGCGCGCGGGGAACAGCTCTCGCCCGCGACGGACGTGTATGCGGTGGGGGTGGTGCTGTACGAGATGTTGACGGGACGCTTGCCATTCACTGGCCCAACGCCCATGGCCGTGGCGACGCAGCACGCTACCGCATCGGCGCCGCCGCCCCGAACGCTGATGCCGTCGCTCTCGCCCTACGTGGAGGCTGTTGTGATGCGGGCCCTGCAGAAGCATCCGGCCAGGCGCTACGACGGCGCGGCGGCGATGGCGGTGGCCGTGCGCATGGCGGAGGAGGCGCTGCGCATTCCAGCGCTGGCGGAGCCGCTGACAGAGCGTGCGCGGGAGCCGATGGTGGAAGATCACGAGGCGCGGACGAGCGCTGAGCCGGCGGCGGTTGGGGTATATACCGCGGCGTCCGTGGAGGCGGCACGTACGCAGGACGGCTTGTCGCCGTCTGGAGCGCCGCGCGGTGGACCGGTGCCGGCGGCGAGCGGGCGGGCACCCGCGCATGCGGCGCCGGGAGCGGATACGCTAGGGGCGGGTTGGCGCGATCTGGCGGCGGAGCTATTGGACGCCGCGCAGGCGATGCCGATCATCGTACCCGACGGGCCGGATGCGGGCCTGGACGGCATGCTCGCGGGCGCTGGGGCCGACGTGGTGGGGGGCGTGGCGGCGCCCCACGAGCTGCCTGTACCCTGGTTGCGGGTGCTGGTCGTGACGGTGACCATGCTGGCGCTGCTGGTGGGCAATCTCGCGCTGCAGCTGTGGCTACACGCGCACGGCGGGGGGGCAGGCATCGTGCCACACTTGTAGACGAGGAGTCCGGCCCAGGCGTGAGGCGAGCCGTTACCCTACGCAGGCTGGCACGTCATACCAGGGGCGTACAGGTCTGGTCGACCGGCTGGACCGAACAGGGGGTGTGCCGGCCGCGCTCCAGAGAGGGCGAGCGCGGCCGGCGTTCATTTGGCCAGGAGGAGAGGCATGCCTCGCGAACAGATCTCGACCCCTTCGGCGCCCGCGGCGATTGGTCCATACAGTCAGGCAATCGCGGCCGGCACACTGGTGTTCGCCTCGGGACAGATCGCGCTGCATCCGAGCAGCGGGCAGATTACCGGCGGAGACGTGCGGGAGCAGACACGGCAGGCGCTGGAGAACGTCAAAGCGGTGCTGGCCGCGGCGGGCAGCTCGCTCGATCAAGTGGTCAAGACGACGGTATTTCTCGCGCACATGGCGGACTTCGCGGCGATGAACGAGGTGTATGCGCAGTATTTCCCGCATACGCCACCCGCGCGCTCGACAGTCGGAGTGGCGGAGCTGCCTCGCGGCGCGCTGGTGGAGATCGAGGTGGTTGCCTTGCGTGCGGGCGCGTGAGCGGCACGCGGGACGCCGAACAGGCGCGTGCGAGAAGGGGACGGGTGCCTGTCCGGCGTCGCAAGAGGCATGCTACCTGGCGAGCGCGAATGCGCTGTCTTATTCCTGGACTGGAAGCAGCAGAGCCAGCGCAGCATAGACGAGCACGGTGAAGACGTTGAACGGGATGAGCAGCGCGAGCGTGACGACACGCACCAGCAGAGGGTCGAGGCCAAAGGTTTCGGCCAGTCCGCCGCACACGCCCGCGATCATGCGGTTGCTGGCGCTGCGGTGCAGGCGCAAGCGCACTTGCTGTTGATTCATGGGCGACTGATTCATTGGGGTAGCTCCTTTCGAGATTCGCCGGCGTCGCGTGTGAGCGCCCCACGTCGCGCGCCAGCCGGCACTGTGTTTGGGTCAAACGCCTCGCTCTTCCACTGCACATTGCGTGCCGGGCAGCGTTACAGGGGGGCCGTTTGGCTGCAAGGCTTGCGAGGGGAACGTAGGGTCGTGTACCATTGCTGTCACATCCTGCGCCGATGTCGGTCGCACACATGCGACATCTGGGCGGAGTGACCTACCGGCGAACTCGAGGTGGGACCCAGTGAGCAGCGGACATGTCTGGCGTACGGCGCTCGAGCAGTTGCGGCGCGAGATGACGCGTGCCCAGTTCGACACTTGGCTGCGCGGGACGCAGCTGGCCGAGATGGGCGAGGACGGCTCGGCGGTGCTACGCGTGCGCACGACGTTCGCGCGCGAGCTGCTGGAGACGCGCTTTCGCGAGCGCATCGAGGCGGCCATCAGCCAGGTGACGGGCCGGTCGTGCCGGCTGCGGGTGGTGGTCGGCGAGGCGCAGCCCGAGGAGGCTGACGCCGCCGCCGCGCCGCCGGCGCCGCTCGCGGCCAGCCACCGGACGCGCGTCGCCGCGGAGGACGCGCCACGACAGCATGCGGCAGCGGCGGCGTACAATGGGCCCAGCTTGTTCGGCGCGCCCGTCGACGAGGAGACGCACGACGACCCAGCGGAACCGGCGCCCGCGTCTGTGCCCGCGTCCGTGCGCCGGCACGCGCCGGTGATCGGGGCGGGGCGGCGCCGGATGGCCGCCGGCGGGGGGCGCGTTCCCCCCAGCGCCGGACGCCTGCGGGCGGCAGCGGCCGAGCGAGCCAGCGCAAGCGCCGGTTCATTGGGATCCGTTGAGACACCGGACGAGGGAGATCCCACACACGCTCTCGTGCCGGCGGCACAGGCGACGCCCATCGAGCCGATGGCGCCGCCGCTCGATACGGATGACGCCGCGAGTGCCGGCGAGCCAGCGCGGCGCCGTGCTGGCGGACGGCATGACGAGAGTGACGGGTACAGAGGTATGAGCGAGAGCAGCGATCCGCGGGGAAGCGGAGGATCAGCACCCGCGCCGCGGCTGAATCCTCGCTACACCTTCAACACCTTCATCGTCGGCAGCGGCAATCAGCTGGCGCACGCGGCCTCGCAGGCGGTCGCGGAAGCGCCTGGCCAGGCGTACAATCCCCTCTTCCTGTATGGCGGCGTAGGGCTGGGCAAGACGCACCTGCTGCACGCCATTGGCCACAAGGCGCTGGAGATGAGCCTGACGGTCCTGTACGTCTCGTCCGAGACGTTCACCAACGAGATCATCAACGCCATCCGCTATCGCACGACAGAGGAGTTCCGGGACAAGTACCGCTCGGTGGACGTGCTGCTGGTGGACGACATCCAATTCATCGCGGGCAAAGAGTCTACTGAGGAGGAGTTCTTCCACACGTTCAACAGTCTGTACGAAATGAGCAAGCAGATCGTGATCTGCAGCGACCGCCCGCCCAAGGCGATCGTGAGCCTGGAGGAGCGGCTGCGCTCGCGCTTCGAGTGGGGGCTGATCGCGGACATTCAGCCGCCGGACCTGGAGACGCGCGTGGCGATTCTGCGGGCCAAGGCGGACATGATGAACCGGCGCGTGCCCGACGACGTGATGAGCTATCTGGCCGGTCAGGTCCACAGCAACATTCGTGAGCTGGAGGGCAGCTTCAACCGTCTGCTGGCGTTCTCGCAACTGCAGGGGCTGCCACTGACCATCGAGACGGCCAAGGCGGCGCTGGCCAACATCGCCTCGGATGGCCGCCAGCGGCGGGTGAGCGTGGCGGAGGTGCTGGCCGCCGTGGCCGGCTATTACCGCATTCCGGAGGACGATCTGCGGGGCAAGCAGCGCGACAAACACATCGTGGTGCCGCGACAGGTGGCCATGTACCTGATGCGCCAGGAGACGGAGGCGTCGCTCCTGGAGATTGGGCAGTCGCTGGGCGGGCGCGACCACAGCACCGTGCTGCATGGCTACGACAAGATCGCGCGCGAGATGAACGAAAACACCGCTCTGCGCAAAGAGGTGCTGGCTATCCGCCAGCAGCTGCTGGGATAGGCGCGATGAACGATTACCAGGCTGTGCTGCTCGATCTGGATGGGGTGGTGTATCGGGGCGAGCAGGTATTGCCGGGCGCGCGCGAGCTCGTGGAATGGCTGGATGCGACGGGCCGGAAGACGCTCTACCTCTCCAACAATTCGCTGGCGACGCCGGACGAAGTGACGGCGAAGCTGGCGCGGCTGGGCATGCCACGGCCGGAAGGGCGCGTGCTCACGGCGGGCTGGGCGGCGGCGCAGCTGCTTGGGCGGCGCTTTCCGGGCGGACGCGCCTTTGTGCTGGCAGTGCCATCCGTGGCGCGCATGGTCGAGGAGGCGGGCCAGCGAGCTCTTGCCGCACCCCGACTCTCCAACGATGGCGAGCGTA
>CAYQFU010000018.1:37784-43420 GCA_964416775.1 uncultured Ktedonobacterales bacterium | reverse complement strand
ATGCTTCGGGCGGGGCGCGGCCCGGCTCCAGCCAGCTCCAGCCAGCTACAAGAGGCCGCGCTGTGTCGCCACCGCCACGGCCTGCGCGCGGGTCTGCACGCCCAGCTTGTTGAAGACCGCGGTGAGGTGTTGGTTGACGGTGCTGGCCGAGATAAAGAGCTGTCCGCCGATGGCTTTGCTGGAGCGGCCCTGGGCCACCAGCCGCAGCACCTCCCGCTCCCGCTCACTCAAGGGATTCCGGTCCGGGGGCTGGGACGGCGGCTCCGGCTGCTGCGCTTGCTGGGCGCTCTCCGGTGCCGCTTCCCGATCGGTCAGCGCCTGGGCCACCTCCTCCAGCAGGCTCAGGGCGAGAGCGGCCACCTCGTCGAACGGCAACGAGCGCCCCTCGCGATACGCCGCGTCCCACCCGTCCCGCGTGAGCACCTCGCGCAATCCCACTACGTCGGGACCCGCCGGCAAGCGCAAGCGCTCCCACACGAGCGTCGCGCCTGTCGCTTGGGCCAGGGCTTCCGTCGCCCCCAGCAACCGCGCTCGGCGCGCGGGCGCAGCGCGCGCCCCGACGAGCGCCACCGTCGCCTGCGCGCCAACACTGAGGACATGGCGATCCCGCAAGGTGACGCTGCTCTGCACCCCCGCACGCACATGTTCCACGGCGCTGCGGTATTCCCCGCGCTTCCACGCGACCACCCCGAGGGAGCAGTGAATGAACCCCGCGCCGTGCCCGTCGCCTGTTGCATTGAGGAGGCTCACCGCGTCCGTATAGTACGCCGCGGCGGCCGCCGCATCCCCCGCCGTATCGGCGGCAAGGCCGAGAAAGAAGAGTGAGAGGCCGTGGCCATCGGAATCCCCCAGCGCCTCCCAGCGGCGCCGCGCCTCGTGCAGCCGCCGGGTCGCCTCTTCCACCTCCCCAGCAAAGACCGCGCGAAAACCTAGCTCCGTGTGGGCCGCCGCGATGCCAGCGGGATCCTGCCGCTGCTCGGCCAGCGCCAGCCCCTCCTCCAGCACTGCCCGCGCCCGCGCGACCTCGCCCTGCACCGTGAGGAGCCGACCCGCGGCGACCAGCGCGCGGGTGCGCACGGCCAGGTCGGCCCCATTCGCGCCCTCCCCCGCCGGTGCGCGAGCGAGCGCTTCCTCCAGCCAGCGCCAGCCTTCCGTATGGTAGCCGCGCACCCACCAGAACCAGCCCAGCGCCGCTGCCAGTCGCAGCCCTGCTTCCCGCTCGGCCGGCCCCTCTGGCCCGTCCTGATCGAGCAGCCAGCGCAGCGCCGCACGCAGGTTATCGTGCTCGCGCTCCAGCCGGAAGAACCAGGCGCGCTGGCCATGCTGGCGTAGGTGCGGATCCGCCCGCTCGGCCAACGCGAGGAAATAGTGGGCGTGTGCCCGTCGGACCGCCTCCAGCTCGCCCTGGGCGACGAGCCGCTCCTGGGCGTACTCGCGCACCGTCTCCAGCGTGCCAAAGGCCGGCTCCGGATCGTCGTCCTCCTGGTCGTCCGCCTGGTCGTCCGCCTGGTCGTCCGCCTCGTAGGTCCACCCCGGCAGCAGCAGGCTCTTCTCCGCCAGCGACACCAGCCCCTCCAGTGTGCGGCCCTCATCCCCCTCGCCTGCTTCGTCCCCCGTCTCGCCCGCGGCCACCGCCGCGATGGCGTCGAGCGCGACCCGGCCGACGAACACCCCCAGACAGCGGAAGAGCCGCCGCTCGTCCTCGTCCAGCAGGTCGTAGCTCCATCCCACCGCCGCCTCCAGGCTCTGCTGCCGTTCGGGCAGGTCCGGCGCCTGCGAGGCCAGCAGCTGCAGCCGGTCGTCCAGCCGCCGCACCAGCGACGGCAGCGGCAGCACGTCCAGCCGAGCGGCCGCCAGCTCCAGCGCCAGCGGCAACCCGTCCAGCTGCACCGCCAGCCGGGCCACCAGCGGCGCCTGTTGCTCGGTGAAGGCGAAGTCCGCCCGCCTTGCCCGCGCCCGCGCCACGAAGAGCGCCACCGCGGGGACCTGCGCCAACGCGTCCAGGGGCGGCAACGCGGTGGAGAGATTGGGCACCGGCAGCGGCGGCACGCGCAGCCTCTGCTCCCAGCGCAACTGCACCGGCACGCGGCTGGTCACCAGCAGCGACAGCCCCGGACAGCCCGCGAGCAAGTCGGCGAGCGCAGCACCCGCGGGCAGCACCTGCTCACAGTTGTCGAGTACCAGCAGCAGCGCCCGCTCGCGCAAGAAGGCGCGCAGCCGCTCGGGCAGGGGCGGATGCCCGGTGTCGGTGAGGCCGAGGGCGCGGGCGATGGCCGGTAGCACCAGGGACGGGTCGCGGATCGGGGCCAGGTCGACCAGCGCCACCCCATCGGGGAAGCGGTCGGTGAGCTGGGCGCCCGCTACTGCCGCCAGGGCGAGACGCGTCTTGCCCACCCCGGCCGGGCCGACGAGTGTAAGCAGGCGTACGCCGTCGTCCACCAGGCGCTGGCGGATCGTCGCGAGTTCGTCTGCCCGGTCGACGAGCGGCGTTGGCTGGGCCGGCAGGAGAAGGGAGGCTGGGTGCATGACGCACCTCCCGAGCGGATCGCGATCCCTGATCCCTGATCCCGGAGACCCCGCGGATGCCCTCCATTCTACCAGGGATCACGGGAGAAGCGGGAGCACCAGGGGTGGCGGACGGCCGGCTGGGGTGTGGCGACCGGCGCGGGAGCCCCTGCGGGCGGCTGCACGCCGCCGCCGACTCCACCCTCTCGCTCTGTCCGCAAAAAAGTGACGCGCACCCCCGGCTCGCAGCCCCCTTGACGCGGTGGGTATACTAGCGATGGGTCGCGCAGGCGGCGATGAGGTGTAATGAAGGGGGAGCGAGACTCATGCAGGACTATCCACAGGGCCCCGCCGTGGAGCAGCAAACGGGAAGCCAGCAGGGCCGGCGCCTGCAGGGCGCTCTGGACCCACGCAATTATGATCCGCGCAAGTTGGTGGACCAGCAGCACATGCGCGAGCAGGTGCAGAGGCTGGCGCGGGCGCAAGCGGTCGCACGAGCCAAGGCGCAAGCGACCACTCAGGTGTTCCTGGCGACGATTGTGAGCCTGGCGACGTCCGCGTTCGGCGTGGCGGCCGCATTCGCGTGGAACCAGGCGATCGAGGATAATCTGCAGGCTCTTGTGACGGGCAGCAAGCTCATCAAGTTGAATAAGAATCAGGCTGAGATTGTTTACGCGGTGGTGATTACGCTCATCGCCGTGGTCGCCATCCTGATCGTGAACCGTATCGCTGCCCGCATCGTGCGCAAATCGGCCATCGACGCGGCGGAGGCGGATGCCGGCAACGTTTGAGGCCGGCGCTCCCACAATCGTCGCGTCGCCCGTCGGCGTGTGTCTCTCAGTGGAGAGGCACACGCCGCTTTCATTGTGCGCGCGCGTGGAATGATAGAATCAATGTGAAGGAGATGTGAGACGAATGGACGAGCGAGAGGCACGGCTGGCCAAGCTGGAAGCCATACGGGCTGCCGGCATCGATCCCTATCCCACCATAAGCTACCGCACCCATACCGCCCGCGAAGCGCTGGAGCAGTACGACGCGCTCCAGGATCAGACGCTGACGCTGGCCGGGCGTATCGTGCTGTGGCGCGACATGGGCAAGAGTGTGTTCGCGCACATCGAGGATGGGACTGGCCGCATCCAGATATATTTCCGGCGCGACGTGATCGGAGACGAGCCGTTCGCGCGGTTGAAGTGGCTCGACCTGGGCGACACCATCGAGGTGACGGGGACGCTCTTTACTACGCGCACGGGCGAGAAGACGCTCAAGGTGGAACGCTGGCGGCTGCTCTCCAAGTCGCTGCTGCCGCTGCCGGCCAAGGGCGCTGGCGGCGAGATGAAGCTGTTTGACGCGGAGACACGGCAACGCAAGCGCTACCTCGACCTGATCGCCAACCGCGAAGAGAAGGTGCCCGTGTTCGTCGGCCGGGCCAAGACGCTGGCCGCGATGCGCGAGTTCCTCCAGGCGCGCGACTTCATCGAGGTGGAGACGCCAGTGCTCCAGCCGATCTACGGCGGGGCAACGGCGCGCCCCTTCGTGACGCATCACAACACGCTCGACCGCGATCTGTACTTGCGCATCGCGCCCGAGCTGTACCTGAAGCGGCTGATTGTGGGCGGGATGGAGCGCGTCTTCGAGATCGCGCGCAACTTTCGCAATGAGGGCATCGACCGCAGCCACAACCCCGAATTCACGATGATGGAATGTTATCAGGCGTACGCCGACTATCGGACCATGATGGGGCTGACGGAGGAGCTGGTGGCGCATGTCGCGCGGGCGGTACGCGATACGACGCAGATCACGTATGCGGGTACCGCGCTCGACCTGGCGCCGCCCTGGAAGCGCATCCCGTTGCGCGAGGCCATCGCGGAGTTCACGGGCATCGACTATGGCGAGTACCCGGATGTGGAGAGTTTGCGGGAGGCAATGCGCGCGCGCGGCCATGAGGTGGATCCCCGGCTCGGGTGGGGGCGGCTGATTGACTCGTTGAAGGACACGGTGATCAAGGGCGAGAGCGCGAAGATCAAGGACCCGCTCTTTCTGTATGACTATCCACGCGACCTCTCGCCGCTGGCCAAGCTGAAGCCCGGCAGCACGGACACGGTGGAGCGCTTCCAGGCCTTTGCCGGTGGGCTGGAGCTGGCCAACGCCTTCACCGAGCTGAACGATCCGCTGGACCAGCGCGCCCGGTTCGAGGATCAGGCGCGCCAGCGGGCGGGAGGCGACGAGGAGGCGCAGGTGCTCGACGAGGACTACATCGAGGCGCTGGAGGTGGGCATGCCACCCACGGGTGGCATGGGCATGGGTGTGGACCGGCTGGTGATGCTGGTGACGGGCGAGGAATCCATCCGCGAGGTGATTCTGTTTCCGACGATGCGCGAGCAGCGCGGCTGATGCCTGGCGGGTGGAAGCATGCCCTGCGTGGGGCTGAGCTGGCGGCGGCGCGGGCATCGCGCCAGCCGCCAGCGTCGCCACGTGGGAACGGGTTTGTGTGCCACAAACCACAACGTGGGCTCCCTGGATAACTGGCATTCCATTTGCGTTTGGCTCGGTTGTCGCCGCGCTCATGTGGCGACCCGGCACTCACGACGTGCGCGAAGGTTCATCCGCCGCGCGCCCGCGCACAACGCGCGGAGGTGTGTGCCGGCGACGAACAGACCAACTGTGGATGGCCCCACCGGCCGCAACATCCACCTGACTCCGATGGTCTCCCGCTGAAATGCCAGGAGGGCCGTTGCCCTCAGGCCATGGGGCTTGCGCGGGGGGCCGGAAGGCGGCGCACGTGAGTGATGACTTCAATCGCGATTACGACTTCGAGCACGGCTGGGAAGCGCTTGCCGGATTGGCTGGCCGTATGTCCTCGCGGCTGCAGACGATTCAGGGCACGAATGCCTATGCGCCAGTCGGTCCGTGGGAGGTGGTGCCGGTCGAGCCGTGTCCCCGCTGCCATGATGGCGGATTGCGCACCGCCGGATACGTCACCCGCGACAACAAGCTGCTGCCCGTGCGACAATGCGACACGTGTCATGCTGTGGTAATCGGATCGATGGTGTATCTGGACGACGATGACAGCAATCGCACGGACGGTGACGGCGGAGGTGAGGAGGAGGAGGACGACGACGAGGGCGACGACG
>CAYQFU010000018.1:0-37684 GCA_964416775.1 uncultured Ktedonobacterales bacterium | reverse complement strand
TGGCGGCCGGGCCGTTGACTGGCGTCTCGCAGTCTGACACTACCCTCTAGTACCGGATGAGCATTGCCTGGCAGCGCAAATCAGCTATAATGCATGCTCGGACGCTCCGATCAGGTGAGGCTGTGATGGTGGCGAGAGGGCGAGAGGGATGCTCGAAGGTCAGCAACTAGGGGTCTATATGCTGCGGCGCCTGCTCGGCCATGGCGGTATGTCGCAGGTGTATCTCGCCCGAGACATGCGGCTCAACCGCGATGTCGCCGTCAAAGTGCTGGATGCGAATCTCGCGCGGCAGCCGGGATTCCGCGAGCGGTTTATGCATGAGGCGCGGCTGGCGGCCGCGCTGGATCATCCGCACATCGTGCCGATCTATGACGCGGGTGAAGATCCGCAGCTGTATCTGGTCATGCCCTACATGAGCGGGGGCAGCGTGCAGCAGATGCTCGGCCGCACGCCTCTGCCGGCGGCCGAGGTCGTGAGCTACGCGACACAGGTGGCCGACGCGTTGGGTCACGCGCATCGCACGGGCGTCATTCACCGCGATGTCAAGCCGGCGAACATGCTGATCCACGCGGATGGGCGCATCCTGCTGTCGGACTTTGGGCTGGCGAAGGTGTGGGTCGGCGTTCCGCCGCAGCCGCCGCGCCACCGCCCAGACGCGGGCACACCCGAATACATGGCGCCGGAGCAAGTGCGCGGCCAGAGCGGGACGCGCTCGGATATCTACGCGCTGGGCATCGTGCTCTACCTGCTGCTCACCGGGCGCCTGCCATTCACGGGCGCGAACGAGGAGGCTGTGATGGCCGCGCAGGTGAGTCAGCCGCCGGTGCCGCTACGTGCCGTCAACGCGCAGGTGACGCCAGCTATGGAGGCGGTGGTGCTGCGGGCGATGGCCAAGCATCCCGACGACCGCTTTCAGACGGTGGCGCAGCTGAGCGAGGCGCTGCTGGCGGCGCTGGTGCTGAGCGAGGCGAGCGGCTTCGACGGCCGTGGCTTTCTGACCGCGCGCGAGCAGCGCGCGCTTCCACCTGCCTGATGCTCGCGCGTCACCGGTGCTCGGGCCATCCAATCAGGGTGTGGACGAGCTCTAGGAGGTGGTCCAGGTCGAAGGGCTTTGATTCGACGTGCGCGGCGACTTGCTCGAGCAGCGCGGCGTGCGTGTGGCGCGCCTGGTCGGGAATGCCGGTGAGCACGATGACCGGTGGCACGGCGCCCCCGTTCTCGACAAGCTTTCGCAACGGGCCCAGAGGGGCGTCTCCGCGCAGCAGCACGTCCGTGATGAACAGATCGGGCGGCGTATTGGCCAGCGCGACCGACGCGGCCTGACTGCTGGCACATGGACACACCTGGAAGCCTTCGTCCGAGAAGACGTCGGTCAGCAATTCCAGGATGGCACTGTCGTCGTCGGCGATCACGACGAGCGGCACGCGGCCAGTAGACCGCGACTGGCGCACGTGCTCCGCCACGCACACGTCGTCGTCTGGTTCCCGCAAATGGGTGCGCCCTGGATCTTCCATGCTGTTCCCATTTCTGCTGGCGCCCGTGTCTCTGAGCCTTCGCAAGAGATCGCACTCCCACACGATACCTGGCGCATCGTGACGCGACCGAGAAATCTATGAAGCAGGGGTATTCGAGTGTCGCTGATCCATTTCCGCTTGGAGTATAACATGGATGCTTGCACTCGACAAGTCTGAGAAGCAAAGTGACACCACAACTGAACTGCCGGTGTTGGCTTCCGCTCCCGTTCCCGGCCGCTACGACGGGATGAGGCGCAGATAGTGGCCATGCGATGAGTTCCTCGGAAGGGTACTGATGTATGGCAGCCAACGGGCGGGCGCTCTTGACGTGCGGGTCGCGAGCACGTATATTGCCTATCAGCCAGGGTGACAAGCAGCGCTACGGCGCGTGACGGATATGATTGGGATGTGGGTCGCTCGAGAGCGAGCGGGAGCGGGGGAAGAAGATGCCCAGCATACCGCAGCGTGCAAGGAATGCGCGGAGAGCGGAAGAGCGTGCCGTCGCGCGGCAGGTTGCCTGCACGGCGTTCGCGGTGGTCGTGGCGGCGCTGTTGCTGCTCGTCTCGCCGAATATGGCGCGGTCCAATCCTTCCGGCACCTCTCGGTTCATTCCTACCATTTGCGTGACCGTCACTGCGGTCACGGCGACCCCCACCGCCAGTCCGACGTCAATCTTGTTGTGTACACCGACCGCGACCGCCACTTCAACCGCGAAGCCGACGGCGACTGCCACGGCGACCGCGACCGCTACCGTGACGCCATCGCCCACCGACACCCCTTCGCCGACCGATACGCCGGCGCCCACTGACACAGCCGTCGTGGTGGCCACGGGAGGGACGGGCGGAAGCGGCGGCAACGGCGGAGGGACTCCGGGCGGCAACACTGGATCGTCGGGGGCCGTCACGGTGGTGTTACTCGCGATTGGGATCGTCCTGCTCCTGCTGGTGGCACTCGGCATCGTGGCCTTCGTCCTGCTGCGCGGGCGGGGCGGGCCAGGCGCGGCGGGCGGCCTCGGCGGCGGGCCCGGGGGCCCTGCTCCAACGGGAGGCTATCCTGGCGCGGGGTACCCCGGCGCAGGCTATCCTGGTGCGGGCTATCCTGGTGCGGGCTACCCTGATGCGGGATATCCTGGCGTGGACTATACGCCAACGCTGCCAGGATCGGGAGCGTATGGCGGCTACAGCGCGCCGGCTGGTCAGAATGTCGCTCCGGGGCTCGGCGGCGTGGCGGCGTGGGAAGAGTCGCCGACGGGGCCTGATGCGGGGTGGGTGCCGCGCCCGATGAGTGGCGGCCGACGTAGCTCACCCCCGCCAGACCCCTGGAACGCCCAGCCGAATGACCCCTGGAACGCTCAGCCGAGTGACCCGTGGAACCCTGGTCCGCGCGGTCCCACGCCCAGTGGAGGCGGCTATGGCCTGCCAGATGGTGCCTGGGGCGCGGGAACCGGTGCGGGATACCCTGGCTCTGCCGGTGGGCCATGGGGCGAGCCGCCCCAGCCGGCGCCTCCAGGTGCCCCGGCTCCAACGAACGAGACATCGGCACCGCCGCTCGGCCCCCGCTGGGATGACGATGGCGGCGGGTGGGACGGACCGGAACCCGGCCGCACACAGCCTTTCGGCCCGTCCCAGCCCCCTGACGAGCCACAGCGCCATTGACCAGCCGTTCGGCACGGACGAGCGCCAGGATGCCGGCCACACAGCACGTCACTGTATGCTGGCGCGCGTGTGAGAGAATGGCGCTGTCGTTGCCGTACTGTTTACTGTGAGGCTCGGGGTGATGCCAAGAGCCTGTCTGACAGTCTGCCGGGGCGCCTCGCGCCCCGGCACGAGGAGGCAGATGCGTGACCGATGCGATGGCGGGAGCCGGTCGAGGAGGGCCGCCGGGCGATCACGTGGCCGCCATACGAGCGGCCGCCGATGCTGTGCGCGCCAATGTGGAGCGTGTGATCGTCGGCAAGGCCGACGTGATCGATCTCTTGCTGGTGGCGCTCCTGGCGGAGGGCCATCCTCTCATCGAGGATGTGCCTGGCGTGGGCAAGACCATCATGGCAAAGGCGCTGGCTCGCTCGCTGGGCCTGTCCTTCGCGCGCATTCAGGGCACGCCGGACCTGTTGCCGGGTGACGTGACGGGGATCAGCTACTACAACCAGAAATCGAGCGAGTTCGAGTTCCGGCCGGGTCCGATCTTCGCCAACGTGGTGCTGGCCGACGAGATCAACCGCGCCACGCCGCGCACGCAGGCGGCGCTCCTGGAGGCCATGCAGGAGCGACAGGTGACGTACGAGCGTCAAACACTGCCTGTGCCCCTGCCGTTCATGCTGGTGGCCACGCAGAATCCGGTCGAGCTGGAGGGCACCTACCCCTTGCCCGAGGCCCAACTGGACCGTTTCATGCTGCGCCTACGCGTGCGCTATCCGGCGCTGGACGAAGAGCGCGCGATGCTGTATCGCTTTCAGCGGGCGCAGCCGCTGGATGACCTGGCGCCGGTGCTCTCGGCCGCGGATATGCAGCGCCTGGTGCCGCTGGTGCGCGCGGTGCACGTGGGGCAGCCGGTGGCGGACTATCTGCTGGCGATCGTGCGTGGAACACGCGAGCACCCATCGGTGGAGCTGGGCGCCAGTCCACGCGCGGCGCTGGCGCTCTTCCGCGCGAGCCAGGCGCGGGCGGCCATTCACGGCCGGACTTTCGTGCAGCCGGACGACGTAAAGGCGCTGGCGGTGCCCGTGCTGGCCCACCGGCTGCTGGTGACCCCGCAGGGACGCGTGCGCGGCCAGGATGGAGAGCAGGCGGTGGCCGATGTGGTGGCCGCCACGCCGGTGCCTGTGGAGCACATCGAGCCTGGAGGACCGGACGCGAAGGGTGAGAGGTAGCGTCGCATGAGCCAGGACCGCGCTCCGCGACCGCGACTGATCGATCAGACGGCGCGGGTCATCGTCGGGCGCATCGGGGGGCAGCGTTCCGCACCCACGCATGCGCCTGACGACGTGCTGGTGGGGCGCCGTCCGCTCTACTGGGTCGCGGTGGCGTTGGGGGTTCTGGCAATCGTGCTGCGGCAGCCGCTGCTGGTGGTGGCTGGACTGCTGGTCGCGACGCTGCTGGCGGTGCCCGAGCTCTGGTATCGCTTTGGCGCGCGGGGCCTGGAGGTGCGGCGGCAGCCAGCAGTGCGTCAGGCCATGCTCGGCGACGAGGTGGAAGTGATGCTGACGGTGGAGAATCGTCAGCCACTGCCGCTGCCCTGGGTGGAACTTGCGGACGAGTATCCTGAAGCGCTGCCGCTCGTGGACAACACGCCGTCGCGCCCGACTTCTTCGGAGCGGGTGGTCGTCACCAGCACGCTCGGGATCTGGGCCTACGAGCGTGTGCGCCGGCGCATGCGCGTGCGTTGCACGGCGCGCGGCGCCTGGCGCTTCGGCCCGATCGGGCTGCGCATCACCGATCCATTCGGCATGCTCACCCTGGAGACGCGGCTGCACGTGCTGAGCACCCTGGTCGTATATCCACTGGTGGCGCCCATCGAGCGCTTTGGACTGCCGGCGCAATCGCTGTTCGGCGAGCACAAGTCGCCGCGGCGGTTGCTGGAGGATCCTCTGCGCATGGCGGGCGTGCGGCCGTACGTCCCCGGCGATGAGCCCAGGCGCATTCACTGGAAGGCCACGGCGCGCGAGGGCGAGCTGCGGAGCAAGATCTACGAGCCGGCCACGCGGCACACGCTGGCGATCTTCCTCGACGTGCGGACCTACCAGCGCACGCTGTACGGATACGATCCGCTGCTCGCGGAGCTGGCCATCACGGCGGCGGCCTCGGTGGCGAGCTGGGGGCTGGAGCAGGGCTACGCGGTGGGGCTCTTCGCGAATGGGTCGATGGCGGCGCCCGAGCTAGGCGATGCGCGTGCCGGCGCGAGCGCTTCCGATCGTCCCCCAGCGGTGACAGCGGCGGCGTCGGCTGGGCCGGCGACAGGCGACGCAGACGGCGCCGGGACACGCACGTTGGGTGAAGCCGCGGGGAGCCGGTATCTGGCGCGGCTCGCCGGGGCGATGCGCCTGCGGATGCCGCCGGCCAGCAATCCAGCGCAGCTGACGCGCCTGCTCGATGGATTGGCTCGCCTGCTGCCTTTCGGCGGGGTGCCCATGGAACAGGTGCTCGCGGGAGAGCTGGGCCGTCTGCCGGTGGGCGCCACCGTCATCTACATCGGCGCTGAGGCGGCCGTGGACGTGCCGCTGATCGTGGCGTTGCGCCGCGCCAGGACGACGAGCCATGCGGTGTCGCTGCTGTTGACGGGTGAGCCGCCGCAACTAGAGCCAAACGCGGGGGACGCGCAAACTTCGCCGGCTTTGAATCTGGCGGGCCTTACGGCGCACCGTATCGGCGGCCGGGACACGTGGACCACGCTGCTCGACGAGGTCCTCGGACGGAGCGCCACAGGAGACGAACATGCTTACTCCGCTTCCGACCGTCCAGCCGGAGGGCGCGGCGACAGCGGCGTCCGCTACGCGCGGGCGGCGCGGGCGCTGGTGGTCGAGTAGATCCGCGCGCACCGTCACTGAGGCTCTTGGGGCTGTGCTGATGGAGACGCTGCCGGTGGCGGCGTGGCTCTACACCGCGGCAGCATTCCTCACAGGCGACTCAGGCCATGTCGCGCTCCCGTTGTGGTATCTCGTGGGCGCTACGTGCGCCGCCCTGGCTATCGGGCGCTGGTTGCGCCGCGCCGCGGCCGGGATGGTGCTGCTGGTGGCGCTGCCCTTCTTCCTCGGCGCCGAGGTGGTGGCGTGGCGGGTGTCGCCGGCAGGCTACGCAGGCGTGCCAGGAGGGCCGTTTGACCTATCCTGGGTGGGCGCCCTCGGCGACGATCTCCTGGCGGGCGCGAGTCACGTCGCCGACTTACTCGGGCTGGCGGTGCTGACCGGCTATCTCTGGTGGCGGGGGCTGCGCCTGGGTCGGGCGGTGCTGGCCGTCGAGACGGTACGGAGGACGTTCGCGTTCAGCCTGGCGGCGGTGATTGCCGCGCTGGCGGTGGCGGCGGTCGTGCCTGGTGCGGGTCAGGCGGCGCTGGCTGGGCGGCTGGGGCTGCTGCTGCCGGTGGAAGTCTTCGCGGGGCTGGTAACGCTGGCGCTGACGCGTGCGATGACGGTGCGGACGGCATCGGCGCCAGGAAACTGGGTCGGCGCGGCGAGCGACGCGCCGTGGCTGTCTCTGGCGATCGTGCTGTCCGGTGTGATCGTGGGGCTGACCCTCGTGCTGAGCCTGGTGCTCTCGTTCGGCACGATCTCGGCGGCGCTAGATGCGCTGGGGCCGGTGGGACTGGCCATCGTAGCGGGCATCCAGTGGCTGCTGCTGGGATTCGCGTACCTGCTGTATTTCGTGCTGGGCATCCCCATCAACTACATCACCAGCCTGCTGACGCGCCAGCGCAGGATCCAGCCGTACCAGCCGCCGGCGCCACCAAAGGGCGCCTGCAAGACGCCGAACTGCGCGCCAAACTTGCCGCCGGCGCATGGCATTGTGGTGGCCGTCGTGCTCGGGCTGGTGGTGCTCGGGGCCATTGCTCTATTGGCCTACATCGCGTATCGCTCGCTGCGCGAGGTGCGCAGCCACACGGCCGAGGCGGACAGGTGGGATGAGCGCGAATCGTTGGACGGGCGGGCGCTGCTGGGCGCGCAGCTGCGGGCATTGCTGGGAGGTCTGCGCGCTAGGGGAACAGACGCGGTGGAGCGGCTCGCAGCGGGGAGCGTGCGTCGCATCTACCGCGACGTGCTGCAGGCGGCCGCGGCGGTGGGACTGGGGCGCCACGCGAGCGAGACGCCCGACGAGTATGCGCGGCGGCTGGAGACGATGCGTGCGGTGGGCGGGGGAGCGCCAGACGGCAGCCTGGATGACCTGACGGCGCTCACCCACGCCTACGACGCGGCACGCTATGCGGAGCACGAGCCGGACGCCGCGGAGCTGCGAGACCTGCGCGCGGGCGGCGACCGGTTGAGGGCATCCCTGCGGGCACGCGACGTCACACGGCGCGCATGACGCCGTCTCGCGCCACACGCGACGGGTCATCCGGAGCTGATGTCAGGCGCCTACGGGGCCGGCGCCGCGGCCGATCTGTTCCTTCACGCGCTCGGCCACGTCGCGTGTCATGCCCTCCACCTCAGCCAGCTCGTCCACCGTGGCGGCGGCGATCCCCTTGAGCGAGCCGAACCGCTTGATGAGCGCTTTTTTGCGCTTGGGGCCGATGCCAGGCACGTCGTCCAACTGCGAGCGCAGGGTGCGACCGGTGCGCACCTGGCGGTGATAGGTGATGGCGAAGCGGTGCGCCTCGTCGCGCACGCGCTGCAGCAGGTAGAGGCCCTGTGAGCCGCGGTCCATGATCAGCGGCTCAGGCTGGTCGGGCAGATATATCTCCTCATGCGTGCCGATGGCGCCGTGGTCCTCTTTGGCGATGCCAATGGCCGGCACGCGCACGTCCAGCTCGGTCAGGACCTCCATCGCGGCGTTGAGCTGTGGACGCCCACCATCCACGATCACTAGATCGGGCAAGCGCGCCCACAGCGCGTCGTGCTCGTCGGCCGCGGCAGCCTGTGCCGGCTGCCCCTCCGCCGCTGGCTCGTGACCGTCAGCAGCTTCTTCGAGCGGAGGCAGCGCGGCGACGTCGTTGGCGCTGCCCGCGCCTTCGGCCGTCGCGGTGAGCAGGCGCTTGAAGCGCCGGCGCAGCACCTCCTGATGGCTGGCCACGTCGTTGGCGCCTTCCACCGTCTTGATGCGGAACCGGCGGTACTCCGCGGACTTCGGCTTGCCGCCCTCGAAAACGACCATCGAGCCGACGGCGCTTGTGCCCTGGATGTTGGAAATGTCGAAGCACTCGATGCGCTGCGGCGGCGCGGGAAGGTTCAACACGTCGCGCAGCTCGTCCAGCGCCATGGCCGTCTTTTGCGTATCCGAGAGCCAGCGGACACGCTGCTGCTCGAGCACTTCACGTGCGTTCTGCGCCACCATGTGCACCAGCCGCACCTTGTCGCCGCGCCGGGGTACGGTGACGGTCACGGCCGCGCCGCGTCGCTGGCGGAGCCATGCCTGGAGCGCCTCCGGGTCTTCGGGGTCGGTCTCGACGATCAGCTCGGCGGGGATCTGCGAGGCCTGGTCGTAGAACTGCTGCAGGAACGAGCTCATCACTTCGCTCGGGGTGGCGTCGCGTGTGCCCTGCATGATGAAATATTCCCGACCAGCCAGGCGTCCTCCACGGAAGAAGAACACGAGGGCGCAGGTTTCGTCGTCCGCCCCGGCAAGCGCCACGACATCCTGATCGCCGCCGCCGGAGGTGTTGATGATCTTCTGCTTCTCCAGCACTCGCTCCACGGCCTGCAGGCGGTCACGGAGCACGGCGGCCCGCTCGAACTCCAGGTTCTCGGCGGCGGCGTCCATCTGGCGGCGCAGATCGCTCAACACTTCGTCGTGCTTGCCCTCCAGGAACAGGATCACCTGGCGGATGACGGAGTCGTACTCCTCGCGGGTGGTGTGGGCCACGCAGGGGGCGTTGCAGCGATGGATGAAGTACTGGGTGCACGGACGCGGCAACAGCTTCTGCTTCCAGCCGGCAGGGGGATTGTCCTCGGTCCCGCGCGGAGGCGCCCAGGTGGAGGCGTCGTAGCGGCACGTGCGGTACGGAAAGAGCTTGTTGATCAGATCGAGGGTGGCGTCCACCGCGCCAGAGTTGGTGTACGGCCCAAAATAGCGATTGCCATCCTGGCGAAAGCTGCGCACGCGATAGACACGCGGGAAGTCTTCCGTCAGGCTGACTTTGATGTACGGGTAATTCTTGTCGTCGCGTAGCCGCACGTTGTATTTCGGCTGGTGGGCTTTGATGTACTCGTTTTCGAGGATCAGCGCTTCGACTTCGTTGGCGACGACAATGAACTCGATGTGGACGATCTTGGCGACCAGGGCGCGGTTCTTGGGGCTCAGGTCGCTGGGATCGCCGAAGTACGAGCGGACCCGATTATAGAGCGAGGTGGCCTTGCCGACGTACAGGATAGTGCCGCCGGCGTCTTTGAACAGGTAGATGCCGGGCTTGTGTGGCAGCGTATTGAGTGTGGCCTGGATCTCTTCGGTAAGTTCTGGCATGGTGTGGTGCTAACTCGAATCGTTGAGGACGCGACAAAAGGCCGCGCCAATGGGGGCGCGGTTGTGCGGAATGGAATGGTCTGTTGGAGAACGAATAATGCGGCTTCGCGTCGCGGCGGGCGGTTGGCAGTCGCCGATCACACGCGGGACTTCCGTACGCGATGGCTTGCTCTCGTTCGGTCCCTTCTTGACCTCACCTGAGCGTAAGGGTATTATAAACCACGCGTGCTGCGCGCGGCCAGGCCGCGACTCATGCGGCCCGGTCGCATGCGAGGGGTATTATACGCACATAGGACCAGGGATGCCAGGCGCTATCTGCACGCGCGGGCGAAGCGCCAGCGGGTGGGGTGGGCGGTGGAACGAGAGGGAGTACGCTATTCATGCCGAAGACTGCCAGCAAGCGGGAAAGAGCTCGTCACGCCGCGCGGATCACCCGAGCACATCAGACGGCGTTCGAGCGTGAAGCGGTGGGGCGGGTGCGCCCGTCGCAGCAGCGCCAGCGCCAGCGCAAGGCCGGGCTAAGCCGATATCCGTTCGCCTCGACGCTCGGCGCGATCGTCATTGTGGCTGGCATTGCGTGGTTGCTCGTCGCCACGCACCTCTTCGGGGTCCTGGCACCCGCGCCGAAGGTGGCGCACCAGCCGTCGTGCAACCTCAAAACGCACGTGTGTGAAAAGCCCAACATGACGATCAGCATGAACAAGCTGTACGTGGCCACCATCCACACGGCAAAAGGGGACATCGTCGTCCAGATGAATCCCAAGAACGCGCCGATCACCGTCAACAACTTCGTCTATCTGGCCCAACAGCACTTCTACGACGGGCTGACGTTCTGGCGTGTGGATCATAAGGGACAGGTGAGTGTCGTATCGCAGGGGCAGCCCTCCACCCTCGACGTGATCCAGGGTGGTGATCCAAAGGGCAACGGCTCGGGCGGACCGGGGTACAGCTTCAAGGATGAGCCCGTTGTGGGGAATTATATTTCCGGCGCGGTGGCGATGGCGAACTCAGGGCCGAACACGAACGGCAGCCAGTTCTTCATCTGCACCAGCGATGACAGCAGCGCGCTCGCCAAGTCCTACAACCTGTTCGGTCAGGTCGTGAGTGGACTGACCGTGGCCCAGCAAATCCAGCCGGGCGACAAGATGCTGTCCGTCACGATTACGACGCAGAGTCTGCCGACGCCGACACCGAACACGCCGACGCCCGCATCTACAGCGACGCCGACCCATACGGCTACGCCGACCCATACGGCTACGCCAACCAGGTAACGGAGACGGCGGCTGGTCCGCCTCGTGACGAGGGCAGGAGCATCTGGCTCCTGCCCTTTTCAGTGTTCTGGCAACATGCCAGCCCGTCGCTGCGTTTAGGCCTGACCCAACCGTTCTTCGTGGAGCAGATGTCCCTCGTGGCAGGGGCAGTGCACAACCTTGGCTCGCACCGGCCAGTTGTCCGGATGCACGCGGCTGGCGATGTCACCGCGCGCCAGTCTGGCAAGCACCTGCTGCGGTGTCAGCACAGCGACCCAATCGCCACCGTCACACCGCAGCAGCTCGATGTGGCGATTCCCCAGCGCGCAAGGCGCGCTCCAACGCACGGGCTCGACACGGAATCCTGCCATTCGTTCGCTCCCTTGACTGGTCTTCTTGGGATCAAATGAGGCGCGTCTCCGCGGTCCGTCCCCACCAGTCCCCACGAGACGCGAGGTGGAGGCCGAAGGCCAGGGCGCGAGAGCATCGCTGCACCGGGCGCAAGCGATCACCGGGATTTGCTCTTACACGGAACCTGGTTGGACCGTTGCGCCTTCGCCCGACGAGCGTCCACCGGACGCGGGCACATATCCATGTGCCCCGACCATGGGCGAGCGAAAGGCGAGCGATCGGCCAAATGGCGCATCTCCATGCGCCCGACCATCGGCGAGCGATCGGCCAGATCTGGTATTAGAGGTGCACGTTGGGGGCGAAGGTGGTGATGACGTTCGGGATGGCCGGGCCCAGCACGACGATCATGATCGGTGGGAAGATCAGGAAGACCATCGGGAACAGCATCTTGATCGGCGCCTGGTGGGCGAGGATCTCGGCGCGCTGTCGCCGGCGCACGCGCATCTCAGCGGACTGGATGCGCAAGACATTGGCGATACTGGCGCCGAGCTGCTCCGCCTGAATGATGGCCGTCACGAAGACGCTGAGGTCGTCCACGCCGGTGCGCTCGACGAGGGAGCGGAGAGCATCGCGCCGGGCGACGCCGACGCGCATCTCGGCGATCACGCGCCCAAACTCGCGAGTAAGGCTGTTGTCGGATTTTTCGACGACGCGGCTCAGAGCGGCGTCGAAGCCGAGACCAGCTTCGACGCTGATCGTCAACAGGTCGATGGCGTCGGGTAGCGCCTTCTGAATCTGGTCGCGCCGCTGGCCCTCCTGGCTGGTAAGCCAGAGGTCAGGAATGAAATAGCCGACAAAGCCGCCGACGACGAGGCAGATGACCATGCCGACGGTGCCGGAGTTGGGGAACAGGCGGAAGCTCACGCCGACTCCCAGAGCGGCACCGACGAGCGTGGCGAAGCCCTTCATGCCGAGGAAGTCCGACGCCTGAAGCCGGCCAGCGTATCCAGCGTGGATCAGCTTTTTCTGGATGCCTTCAACCGCGCTGGATGGGGTGAAGCGAGCGATGAAGCGCGCGATGCCGCTGGCCATTGGACGGAGGAAGCGCTCGCCGAATGGCGCCTGCATCTCGATCTCTTCGAGCGTGCGCGCGCGCTGGCCGTAGTCCGCCAATCGCTGGTCGATTGGGTCGCGTCGAGCCGGAGCCGCGGCTCCGGCGACCGCTAGAAACACCCCAAAGAACGCCAGCAGCCCGGCCAGGCATGGCCAGACAAACGTGGGCATCTATCCGCTCCCTCCGATGATGGTCACACTTTGATGTCGACGATGCGCTGGATGGCTAAGAACCCCACGAGGATCATGACGCCGCTGCAACCGAACATGGTCCATCCGCACCAATGGGTCTTCTGGAACACAGCTTCCATATAGGTGGGGTTGATGATGAACAGGATCAGCGAGAGGCCGACGGGCAGCAGCCCGACGATGTATCCTGAGTATTGCTGCTGTGCCGTTAGGACGCGAATCTCTCCTTTGAGCTTGACGCGCTCGCGGATGGTGCTGGCGATCGTGTCGAGGACCTCAGCCAGGTTGCCGCCGACTTCGCGCTGCACGTTGATGGCGGTGACCATCAGCTCGAGGTCGTCGGACTGCATGCGGCGCACGAGATTGGCCAGCGCCTCTTCAGGAGAGAGACCCAGGCCGACCTCGCGGACCACGCGCTCGAACTCGCCGGAGACTGGCGACGGACCTTCGCGCGCCACGAGCTCCATGGACTGCAACAGGCTATAGCCGGAGCGCAGAGCACTGCTCAGCAGACCGATGGTGTCGGCAAGCTGCGAGTTGAAGGCGCGCAGGCGGCGGTTGCGCGCCATCGTGATATAGATGCGTGGGGCCCACAGCCCGGCCACGATCAGCACCAGAGACACGATGATGTGGCTCGAAATGGGCAAGGCGTAGCCGATCAGACCGCCGACGCCGGCCAGCACGACCGTGCCCACGAAGAACTCGCCGACGGTCATCTTCAAGTCCGCGCGCGCCAGGTCGGTGGCCAGCCGCACGGCAAAGCCCCGCGAGGCGACGGCGCGGTCAATGCCACTGTACAAACTTCCACGCCGCCGGCCCTTGCGGCCCGCGGCTGCGGCAGCCGCGGGCATTTGCATCTGCCCGAAGACCTCGAGGCGCTGGTTGATGCCGTGCGAGCCGCCGCCCATCGAGCGACTCAGGCCAGTAAAAAACATGAGGATGGCCGCGACCGCCGCCGCCCCGAGGAGATACGGAACCCACACGAGGACTGTGTCCAGCAACCCGTTGTCCGCGAATATCAAAACGGGCACTCCGGCATCCGCCATGAACCTGTCCTCCTCTGTCAATGTGCCCGGTGAGCGCGCACCCCGCTAGCGCGGTCGCGTCTACCACTTGCCACCGCTGCCGTAGCCGAATACCTGCGGCGGCAGATGAATATTGGCCAGCTCGAACGCATCGATGAACCGCGGGCGAATGCCCGTGGGTCGCAGCCGCCCGATCACCCGTCCATTCTCGATGCCCGTCTGCTCGAAGATGAACACGTCTTGCATGACGATCACGTCGCCTTCCATGCCTTGCACTTCGCTGATGTTGACCACCTTGCGACTGCCATCTTTCATGCGCGATTGGTGGACGATCAGGTGGATAGCGCTGGCAATCTGTTCGCGGATGGCGCGCAGCGGCAGCTCCATGCCCGCCATGAGCACCATCGTCTCGAGGCGGCTGAGGGTGTCGCGGGGGCTATTCGAGTGGAGGGTTGTCATGGAGTTGCTGGTCAGCAAACAATCCGCCGCGAAGTTGTGCGGCAGCATGCCGCTGTGATGCTCCTCCGACACCTGCAAGTCGTACGCGTAGCCATCGTAGGCGACCGGCTCCACGGATGCGACACGCTCCCATCGGAGGTCCGCATGGGCGAGCGTGAGCAGATCATTGCACTCGATACCCGCGTCCTGGAGCGCGAGGCACAGTCGTTCCAGCCGTCCCGGAGTCGGCATCCGAGTGCCCCGCCGATACGCAGAGATGAGCCCCTGCGAGCATCCTGCCCGCGCTGCTAACGCGCGCTGGCTGATGCCGCGAGCCTTCGCCTCGTCCAGATGACGGGCGAGGCGAGTCGTGCATGGGATCACGTCGGTGTTGGGGTTGGCGAGGGTCGTGCTGAGCCGGTCGCAGAGCGCCCGCAGATGTGCCAGCTTGCGGGCGTGGCGCACAGGGATGCGGTCGCGGAAGCGCTGAATGGCAGCGCCGCCCGTCACCACCAGCCCCCAGGTCTCCTGTGGCGACTTGCTCGGCTGAACCCGGCGCAGGCGCGAGGGGATTCCCTCGACGAGCAGCGCCTCGCGCGCGAAGGCGAGATATTCGCGATTGCAACTGCTGATGACGAGTGCGTCGCGCGTGCCGTGTTCGGCCATACCCACATGGCCCTCGGCGTCAAACAGCCCGGCCACGAAGTGACGTGGCGCGCGCGCGACGGAGCTCCAGCGCAGTGGCGTCGCGCGGGTGCGGCCGCCAATCGGCAGCGCGTAGCGCTCCGCTACGGCCGTGGCCGTCGCCGCGTCGTTGCACATGAGCTGGTAGAAGCCTGAGTCATCCAGGTTCGTTGCCCCATATCGTCGCACTGTCGCCTCGGGGCCGAACGTGCGTGACATGTGGGCGGTGAAGGCTGCCGCGATGCTCGCATCGTCAATACTCAGTGAGACGAACTGCGCGCGCCTGCCGTTGCGTCCCAGGTGCCCACTGATGCTGCCGTCACCGGTCAGCATGCCAGCCCAGTAGCTGTCCTCCGCATCGGCGGAGTCGCTCGACGCGCTCTCCCAGTGCAGGAGGCGCGGGGCGGCCAGCCAGTCGCCCGCTCGAATGTCGCTCGCGGGCAGGTACTCGACCGCGTCGCGCAGCGCATAGAGCGGGTGCTCGGGTGAGACGGTATGCTCGATTCCAGACGCCGTTCGAATGCGCAGCATGGTGCCCGTGTACCGGCTGCGCAGTGCGTAGACGACCCGAGTCGCCTCCGCGCGGCCGTCCGTCGTGATGGAGGTCGCCCACGTGGCGCGCTCGCGCGGGATCATGATGTACTCGACCGCCGTGCCATGCTGATCGCGCCGCTCGACGCGCTCGGGATACGCCGCCATCAGCTCGTCTACGTACTCGCCAACTCTGCGCGTGCCGGTCGTGAAATGCACGCGCGCATCGGCGACGAGACGGCCGTCGTGACCGGTATTCATGGCCTGGAGCATGTCTAGCGCCTCGGAGCTGCGGCACTCCCCGACGATGATGCGGTCGGGGCGCATGCGGAGCGCGTTGGTGACGAGCTCACGGATGCCGATGCGGCCCTTGCCTTCGATGTTGGCCGGCCGGCTTTCGAGCGAGATGACGTGTTCCTGGCGCAGCTGCAGCTCCGCGGCGTCCTCGATGGTGATGATCCGCTCGTCGCCGGGGATGAAGCTGGAGAGCACGTTGAGCAGCGTGGTCTTGCCGGAGCCCGTGCCGCCAGAGACGACAATGTTGAGCCGCACCTGCACACACGCACGCAGGAACTCCACCATCTCAGGAGTGATGGTGCCAAAGCGGATGAGGTCGTCCGGCTGGAGCTTCTGGCGCGCGAACTTTCGGATGGTGATCACCGGGCCGACCAGCGACAGCGGCGGAATGATGGCGTTCACGCGGGAGCCATCGGGGAGGCGCGCGTCCACGTAGGGCGAGGATTCATCGCAGCGGCGACCCAACGGCGAGATGATGCGGTCGATGACACGCATCACGTGGTCGTCGTCGCGGAAGCGCACATCCGTCTTATACAGCCGGCCGTGCTGTTCCACCCAGACCGCCTTGGGACCGTTGACCATCACTTCGGTGACGCTGTCGTCATTGAGGAGCGGCTCGATGGGTCCAAATCCAAGGATCTCGGCGGCGATCGCTTCGAAGAGGCGCAGCCGGTCCGCCCGGCTGAGGGCGATGCCTTGCTGATTGAGGACGACGCCAAACAACTCTTCGAGTGTGCGGCGCACCTGAGCGGTCTGCGAGAGGTCCAGCTTGGGGTCGAGCTCGGCGATGAGCGCGTTCTGCACCTTGCTCTTGAGCTCGTAGAAGTTGTTCTCGCGGGCAGTCGATCCACCGCCGCCGCCATTGTACTGACCTCGACCGCCCTGGGATCCCACGTCGGGAGGCCCATAGTGAGCATTGCTCGGATCGGGTCCAACCAGCGAGCGTGAACCAGGGTCGGGAATGTTTTGCGTCGTGCTCAGACGCCCGGTCGGAGGTTGACGGCCGTCATTTCCCTGGTTGGGACCCGAATCCCCGCCAAAACGCTTCAACAGTCCCACTGTCGCTCTCCTGCCTCTGCCCCACCCGGGTCGCGCGCAACAGGCTATGTGCCGTTGTCACGCCGGGCCACCCACATGACTTGTTAGTCGTGAACTCCAACCATATAACGGCCAGATCCCCGCGCCGTCAACACACCCTGCCCGATCAGACCATGCACCTCGGCTCTCGATCGGCGGCGCGTCCGCGAATGACGCACGCCGCGCGGGGCCCAAAGGGTCAGCGACCGAACAGACCGCGCCGCCCAGCTCCACCTCCTCCACGTACAGGTCCGTCGTCAGGCACCTTGGCCATGTCGACGACGCGCTGTGCAAGAGCGTAGATCGAGCGGGATACGCTGGCCCGCCGGTCGGTCATGACGAACGGAACGCCGCGATTGACGGAAGTCACCACCAGTCGATTGTCTTCAGGGATTTGCGAGATGAAGCGATGGCGCACCTGGACCTCAACCTGCGACGGCTTGATGCCGAAGTAGGGATCCACGCGATTACAGATGAGCTTAACTTTGCTTTCCGGGTAGCCCAGGCGATCGACGACTTCGAAGAAGCGAGTGACCTTATTGATGGTGGTGACTTCGAGGGTGGTGACCAGGAGAATCTGGTCAGCCATATCCAGGACGGTGAGGGTAGACTCAGAGAACGTGTCATCGGTATCAATGATCAGATAGTCAAAGTGTTCGCGCAGCTCGACCAGGATGGCTTTCATGGCGTCGGCGGTAAAAAGCTCGGCCGATTCTAGGGCAATGGGCGCTCGCAGCAGCTCCACGCCGGACTCATGTAAAGCGACGGTGCCGCTGATGATCTCCGCATCCAGGCCACCGGCCTCACGGAGGTCGTCGATCGTGGAGGGAGTATTCATGTTGAGCAGCACGTGGGCGTCGCCTGACTGCAGGTCCGCATCCACCAGTGCCACGCGCTGGTCGGTAGCCTTCTTCAGCGCAACGGCCAGGTTACAGGCTATGACACTGCGTCCGACGCCCCCCTTGGGGCTATAGACGGCGATCAACCGGCGCAGCGCAGAGCCGCGTTGGGCGCCCGGGTACGATCCGAGATCGTGCGTGGGGGTTGGGAGGCCGATTGGGCCGGTGGCCAAGGGCACCCTCGCGGCGGAGCGCAATGTGCTGACGAGGTCTTCGCTGCTGAAGGGCTTGATGAGGTAGCCGCGAGCGCCAGCCATCATGGCCCGATTGAGGTATTCCGGCTCGCCCTGTACCGACATCATCACGACGCGGGTCGGCACCTGTTTGAGGATCTCTTCCGTCGCCCGTAAGCCGTCCATGTCGGGCATGTTGATGTCCATTAAGATGATGTCGGGGCGTAGCTTGGCGGCTTTCGCGATAGCTTCACGAGCGCTGCCGGCTACCCCAACCACCTGGATGTCGCGCTCGAAGTACAGGAGCTTCTGTACGTTCTGCGCCGTATCTGGTATGTCATCGACGATCAAGAGGCGGATGCGTGTCTGATTCCTGGGATCCTGCATGCTCGTCGCTCTTCCCGCATTTATGCTGACTGGCTGACCGATGGACAAAGATAGAACGTGCGTTGGCCGCACGAAGTCAGTTGGGCCGGGCGCTGGCTATCCGTATACGCTTGCCCGTCGGGGTCACTCGAGTGCGATAGGGCCGCACCCTGCATGCTGTACCCGCCTGGCGTTGCGCCGGACGAGCGAGCCGCACAAGCGTTGCGTGAGCGCAGACCACGCACCCGCCCCATTATAGCCTCAGGTGTATCTCCACCGCATCCCTGTCCCATCGTGCTCCTCCCGCCAGATTTCCCTCTCCGCGTGGGCGCGGGCCGGGCGAAAGAACGCCGGCCCGCGCGAGGTGCAGGACTTATGACTGTGCCGAGAACTTGAAGTGCGAGAAGATGTAGCTGCCGCCTACCGGGGTCGTATTGGCGGGGTCGGAGTCGCCCGCCGCCCGAAGCACGATTATCCACTTGCCCGTCTCAGAGATGAGCTTGAGTGTAAGGGCGTCCTGGTGGGAGACCACGACGTAGAGCGTGCTCTGCTGTACGGCATACACGTACGTATTTTGCATGGTGGTCTGCGTTTCGTTGTTGGCGTTCGGGCATCCAGACACGTTGCCGCTTGCCACACTGCCGACGACGCAGTACGTGACGAGGATGTCGATGTGATCGCCGGCGACGATCCCGAGATCCTGCAGGTTATCCACCTTCAGCGGGTACAGTACGTCTCCCTTGGGCAGCTGCGCCGGGTTGCGAAGGGTCAGGCTGCCTACCGCGGCGTTGCCCACCGCAACCAGGCGCGGGTCGTTCTGGCGCAGGATATCGCCCTTGTAGAACTGTCCAACGACGACCTGATCGTTGAGGGCAGTGGTGAGATGCGTCATGTCAGTATAGACATAGGCGCCATCCGGAACGAAGTCGGAGTTCACCGACTTGGTGGCAAAGGCGTCCGTGACGAGGGTGTGCCGATCGTCACTCACCGAGGCCGAGAGAATCGTGCTGGCTGGCAGGTCCTTGTTGGCGACGACGACCGTGATGGTGTGTGACTGAGGACCAACGGCGGCGCTGACGACGTAGATGACAATAGTGCCGGCAGCAAGCGCGAGCAGCACGCCCAGAAGCATGAGAGTGCGGCCGCCCGTGGCCCGCGTCCGTGGCGGCCGGATTTGGGTGGACATCTGCAGGTGCCTCCTTCAGCATGTAGCGACCGGCCAGAGCGCAAGGTCGGCGATAGCTCGGTGCTTCAGATGTGTGAGCTTGACGCGCTCCCCCAAGCGGCTAGAACACTTCACGCAGGGTGCGTGGAGCGGGCCCGTAGACCCGGACGAGAGCGACGCGCACCGCACGAGACCGAATGTCGATCTTGAAAGCGGTGTTACCCATACCAATGTGCGACAGCTACGGGGCCCGAGAGCACCCGTAGCTGCGCTGCCGCCCGCCGGAATCGCACATCAGGCAACGCTCGGCGGGCGGGCCGAGCCACCTCGGTTAGAGGTTCTGCTTGATGTTCGAGAAGATGGAACCGATGGCCGGCCCCAGCAGGATCAGGATGCCGATGACCACGACGGCCACCAGCGCGATGATGAGGGCGTACTCTACGAGGCCCTGGCCACGGTCGCGGCGGAACAAACGGTCCAGCATGTGTCTAAGCTCCCCTTTCGCATGGTGATGCGATGATTGCGGCACGCGCCGAGACTGTGATCACCGAGACTTCCCGGAGCGAACCTACCACTCGACGTCTGCCTGGTGACCCAGAACCAGACAGCGACGCGCACTAGTATAGCGACCTGTCCTCCGCAATACAAGAGGGCGTACTGGTCGGGATCGGCTTCCTTTGCGCCGCCAGTCTCTCGGTGAGCGAGATCCTGGCCCGCGGCCCGCGTCCGCTGTCGCGTTCCTTGACCGAGATGTTACGTCGGGCTGGCGCGCTGACGGCGGTGTATGGGCGAGAGAACCGTGCGCAACGGCCGTATGATGATTGGCGCGTCGCGTATCCTCAGCTTTACCGGCGCTCATCCACATAGACGGGGGCCCGCCGAACAAGTAACAGCCTTCCCTACCTTATGGCGCACTAGGGGGTCACAGGGCATTTCATACAATGTAACGGTGTGTCGTCAGCGCATGGGACCCGCCACGTGGCCCCGCAGAGGCCACCTGGACGAGCGGCATGCCGCTCCTCGTCGCCTCGTGTCAGGCTACTGGCTCCCTGCGCAGAGCGGGATGGAGCCTGCCATACGGTGATGGATCGGGAGGCGGAGCCAGCTCGTGAAGCGATATCGCGTCGTGGACCGTGGCGCCACGACGAGCGATGAACAGACCAATCCAGCGGTAAGCATGGCGACGATATCATGCGGCCGCTAGCCAGGACTAATTGGCCATCGGTTGCGAGGAGCTCGCGCGATCAGCGAGGCAAGCTGAGCTCGACACGGGTCCCGTGCCCGCGCGCGCTCTCGATCCGCAGCCACCCGCCGAGCATTTCGGCGCGCTCCTGCATGCTGGCGATGCCCAGTGTCTCGCGTTGTTGCGCCCTGGCGAGGGCTTGCTCCACATCGAACCCGGCGCCATTATCCTCGACGGTCAGCACGACCCCCTCTGGCGGTAGCCCCACCGTGACGCGCACCTGGGTGGCTCGCCCGTGTTGCACGGCGTTCATGAGCGCCTCTTGCGCCACGCGGAAGATGGGAACTTCCATCACCGAAGACAGCCGCTGCTCACCCTGGGGCGCGGCCAGCGCGATCTGCACGTGGAACTTGGCACCCACATCGGCGATGTACCGCTTGAGTGTGGGTACGAGACCCAGGTCGTCCAGGGTCATCGGGCGCAGCTCGAAGATGAACTTGCGCGTGTCCTGGAGGGTCGTATTCACCAGCCCCTTGAGGTTGCCCAGCTCACCCTGAGCGCGACGCGGATCCGTCTGGACCAGCTTCTCGCAGATTTCGGCTGTCAGCACCACGTTGGCGAGCGACTGCGCCGGGCCATCGTGCAGGCGCTGTGCGACGCGCTGGCGCACGTCTTCCTGGGCCTGAATCACACGCGCCAGCGCCGAGGCGGAAGCGTCGCGCTGCTGGGGCGGCTGCTGCGGCATCTGGCCGGGGGCGGGACCCCAGGTCGGCCCATTGGCGCCCCAGGCTCCGGCGTGCAGGTCGGAGGGCAACGCGGAGAGCACGTCAATCGTGCGACGGAGGTAGCGCTGATAACGCTCGAAGACTTTCTCTTTCGTCTGGAGCTGCTCGCGTTGCTCGCCCATCATGAAGGCGCGCATCTCCGCTTCTGAGGAGGCCAGATAGCTGGCGCGAATCTCCTGGCGCGAGAAGGTCTCGATCTTTTCCTCCATCTCGCGCGTCTTGGCGGCTGCCAGCACCTTGCGCTGGTTCAGCTTCTCCAGCTCGGCGTTGGATTGCTTGATCAGCATGCGAATCTCGTCGAGCTCGCGGTTGATCTGGTCGTACTCGGCTTTGCTGGCGCTGAGCAGATCGCTGCCCTCATCCCAGAAGTCGTCGCCGCTGCCATCCTGGACGTCATGATCGGCCGACAGGTGGCGGGGTGTGCGCGTATCGGGTTGCTGGCCCATCTGGCGCACCGAGGATGCGCCATAGGAGTCCATGTCGGGCTGCGGCAGCATGCTCGACGATGCGCCAGGCTGGCTGCCGCCGCCACGCGCACCGCCCCACTGGTTGGCGCCCGGCCCATTGCCACCCCACTGGCTTCCGCTGGGTTGTGACGAGCCGCCCCACGGTGTCGGCATCTGGCCCTGAGAGGCCGCGGGGCCGCTGGGGGCGCCCAGTGGGCCGGGTCGCGCATTGTTCCGATCGACGGCTGGGCGCTGTCCGGTGCTCTGCTGCGCGTTGGCACCGGGCCCATTCAGGGGCGGAAGCCCCGAGGGCGGATTGAAGTCGGACGACACGGGGCGGCTCCTTCAGTCCCGCCGGGACGCCACGAGGAGAGCGCACCGGCCAGGCCCAGGACTTGGATCACACGACAATGCGCGGCGGCAACACGCAATCCCCAGCGAAGCATGCACTCCGCCTCCGTGCGCCTCATCCGCCATTACGTGCTATCCTAGCACTCCCATGACGAGTGCACAAGCGGTAGGTTCCTCCCGCGCCGCGACACCTGGTCAGCCTACCGCGCGAGCAGTCATGCCCCGTCCCCTGCGTCCCGTGGCAAGATCCGCCGTGACGAAGGTCAGTCTTCGTTCATCTTGATCCAGCCGTGTTTGAGGGCGTGCACCACCGCCGCCGTGCGGTCATTGACAGAGAGCTTTTTGAGGATGGACGTGATGTGGTTCTTGACGGTCTGGTCGCTGATCTTGAGCGACTTGGCGATCTCTTTGTTGCTGTTGCCGCGGGCGATGTAATCGAGAATCTCGATTTCGCGGTTGGAGAGCGGCGAGTAGAGAGGAGCGACTTCGGGCGGCTCCTCGGCGGTCATCTCGCGGAACGTGCGCAGCACGCGACTGGCCACCGTGGGCCGAGAGAGCACGTTGTCGTTGATGATGTAGGTGCCGCGGCTCACCTGGCGCACGGCGTCCACCAGCTCCTGGCCGGAGAGGCCTTTCAGCAGATAGGCCGCGGCACCCAGCTTCATCGACTGGAACAACTGCTCTTCGTCCTCAAATGCCGTCAACATAATGATGGCGACTCGTGGCGATGAGTGGCGGAGCTGCCGAGCCAACTCGAGCGCGTCATTGGTGGAGAGAAGCGCGTCAATGAGGACGACATCAGGCGAATGGGTGCGGGCCAGCTCCAGGCCGGTCGCGCTCGTTGATGCCTCCGCGACGACCGTGCAGTCGCCGGACTCCTCCAATGCCCAGCGGCATCCCTGCCGGAACAATGGGTGCTCGTCAATGATCATGACGCGAATGGATTCCATGGCGCTTCTCCAATGGTGCTCCTAAAAGTGGGCCCGTAGCCGACGCTACAACGAATTCTGGTCAGGGACGAACGTCGCATCCCCGCGTGAAGGTCCCTGGCCTTCCCGCCCGCGTGAGATTGGTCGACGGCCTGTGGCCCGACCGCGCTCCTATTCCTTCACATGCCAGGCGATGGCCGCGCGCGACATGCGGCCGTTGACGCACAATATACATGCGTGCAAGCGAAACGGCCCGCGCGCCGACCCGACATAGTACCACCGAATGCAATGAGACGGTAGGGTGCTGGCCGGTCAGCCAGCACCTCAGCCGGGCGGGGCGCAGTGAGGCGCCGTCAGGGTGCTGATGGCCGCCGCTACGCGCCGTAGTCCTTCAGCATCTCATGTATCTCGCGAGCCAGCGCCAGGGCTTCGTCGAATGGGCGCTGCCAGACATTGCGCCCGAAGATCAGACCGGTGGCCCCGGCGTCCATCGCGATGCGGGCCTTCTCGATGACGTCGCCTTCGCCCTCCATCTCGCCACCACTGAAGAGCACCAGGCTGCGACCCGCGGATTCCACCACCATGCGCACCGCCTCCTCGCGGGTAGGATGCAGTGTGTTGTAGGGTTTGGGCGCGTTGGCGTCCTTCTCCGGGTTGAACTTGGGCACGTTAATCTTCACGATGTCGGCGCCTAGCTCGTTGACCACGCGGGCGGCGTAGTCTATGGCGTAGAGGCTGTCACGTCCGCCCTTGGCTTCGATGGCCTCGCCACGCGGATACGCCCAGACGATGATGGGCATCTCATAGCGATCGGCATCTTCGCGCACCTTGCGGAACTGGCTGAAGTCCTCAGCCTGCAAGGGAGAGCCGACGTACAGTGTGTAGCCGACGGCGTCAGCGCCCAGGCGCACGGCATCCTCGACGTTGGCGATACAGGGGGAGATGGGCGCCTTGTCGGGGGGAATCTCCGTTTTGCCGTTGAGCTTGAGGACCAGAGGCACCTCGCCGGCGTACGCATTCATGTACTTCTGAGCGATGCCGATCTGGAACACGATGCCGGAGAACCGGCCCTCTTTCGCCAGGCGGAGCTGGAACTCGGGATCTTTGGCGGCGGGGTTGGGGAAGAAGTCCCGCGGTCCATGCTCCAGCCCCTGGTCGATGGGCAGAAACTGCAAGGTGCCGTTGGCGGGGCCGTACTTATACAGTAGCCGATACAGGCGCGTACGCTTGCCAGTACTCAGGTTGAGATCGGCGAGCGTCGGCCGCTTCACGCGCGTCACGGACATGGGGGATCGTCCTCCTCATACTGACGGCTTCTCACGGCAGCGGGCGATGGGCCTGTGCGCCATGGGAGCCAGTGCAGGCGCGTCGGCGCGGCGGGGGCGTGGCGAAGTGGTATGCCGGCCACGCGACGCCCGCTGAGTGAGCCGCTCAGGCGCCGTAGCCCTCCACGTCGAGGGCCGCAGTGTAGTATAGCACAGGCCCGCCTGTGGCCGGCCTGGCAAGAGGGCGCAAAAACATCACGCTCGTTCGAGACGACGGAGCGTGGCGTTGATCGCGACTTTCAGGCTCTCTTTGACACCCCGGCCGCTCACGGCGACGGCCTCGAAGCTGGGGCTGCGAAAGGGATTGAGGTATTGCTCCAACACCGGGACCGGGAGGATATTAGGTAGGTCGCGCTTGTTCCACTGCATGACGAGCGGGAAATCACCCGGCTGTTTGCCCATGCGCTTGAGCTGGTCGTTGAGCTCGTTGAAGCTCTCCAGGTTTTCTTGTAGCTTGCTTGCTTGCGAGTCGGCCACGAACACCACGCAGTCAGCACCTTTGAGCACCGAGATACGTGTCTGCTGATACAGCACCTGCCCGGGAACGGTGTAGAGCTGGAAGCGGATGGTGAAGCCATGCACGCGTCCCAGCTCCAGTGGCAGGAGGTCGAAATACAGAGTGCGCTCGGTCTCAGTGTCGATGGACACCATGCTTCCGACATCACGGGGATCGACCATTTTGTGGATATAGTGCAGGTTGGTCGTCTTTCCACTCAGGCCAATGCCGTAGTAGACGATCTTGCAGTTGATCTCGCGCTTGGCCATGTTAATGAGCGACATACTGGCTCCTGTGGACCGAGCCACGCGGCTGATGCCCATCAGCCGCGTCACCGCCCGGCAGCTGCGTTCCGCGCTGCGGTTGTAGGCGCGGCATAGGTCGGCATGGCTATTGTATCTCACAGCGCCAAATGTACACCATATGCCTGGGTCAGATGTCGGGGGACGGCAGCGCCTCCCCGGCCGCTTCCCGCCGCAGCGGAGAGGCGTGCCGGAGGGGGATGTGGGGGCAGGATGACCCGTCCGGCGGAGGAGGGGAGCCGGAGAGGGCCAGAGTGATCGGCTGTGGTCGGTGAGGCGAGCCGTCGCATGGGGGAGGGAAGCAAGGTTCCACCCACGATTGGGGGCTGGCCGCGCAGGGCGTCCACCGGACGCCCCTACGACACAGGCGAGCAGCGTGCGCCTGGGCACCCGGATGCTTGGTGGAAACGGGAAGCGGACAGTTACACGTGACCGGTGGTCTGATTCATCCAGCCGGTGACACGCGTTATCGCATCTTCCACGCTCGCCAGACTCACCGCGCGCTCGCCGCGCTCAAACGCCACCTTCGCGCCTTGTGTACGCGCCACGTCGCGCATGAAGCCTTGCGGCACGCGCTCCAACCTCCGCAGGGCGTCCGCGCTCCAGGGGAGGGCCAGCGCGCCTTCGGGGATGGTGCCTTTGAGGTAGGTGTTGACGGGGCACATCTTGGAGAGCTGCGAGATGTTGGGAAAGATGATGGCGGCGGGAATCCCCACGCCCGCTGCCGCGCCCCCGACCGTCGAGGCTGCCCGCTTCAAGAATTCACGTCGCTTCACGTCGCTCATCGTCTGCCTCATCCTTCCCGTCGCGATCGGCATCATGTGCGCGCCACGGGGCCTCGCTGAGTACCGCGGGCGCACGCTCGCTCCTGCGCGCTTCGGCGCATCGAAGGCAGTGTAGGCGGGAAGGGTGACGCCGGCCGTGAACGACGTTAACGGCTGTTTACGTGGATACCAGCACGCGTGACGATCAGCCCCCAGACAGGAAGAAGCGCCACGTCCACCAGACGAGCAGCGCCAGTGTGCCGGCCAGCGTGAGGGCCTGGACGATCAGGGCGCGCTGGCTCGCGTGCGGCGCGGGACGTATAGAGCCGCGCTCTTGTGCCGCGGCCAGCTCCATCGCCACGTACGCGACTGACGCCGCGCCATCGTCTGGGGCATGGCCCTGCGTGCTCGCTGTGCGTATCCACTCGGCGCGCGCCTCTCTGACCATTTGACGGAAGCGGCGATCCGCGCGCAGCCTGTCGAAGGTGTACGGTTGCGTCACGTACCAGCAGACCAGGTGGGGCGCGGCCTGCGTTGCTTGTCGCAGGAGCACGAGGGCCTGCTCAATCGCGCCGGCGCTGGCCGCCGCATCAGCCTCTTCCAGCAGCACCTGCGCTCGTAACTGCGCGGTCTTCTCGCCCGCCTTGCGCAGCGCCGCCAGATGTGTGTGCGCCGCCGCACGCTCGCCCAGCAGGCGCTCGGCGCGGCACAGCGCGGCGAGCAGGGCGACGTGATGCGCCGGTTGAACGAACGGCAGCAGCGCCTCGACATCGGCTATGCCGGTGAGCGCATTGGCCTGCGCCTCCGCGGGCCGTCCCTGGGCGAGCAAGACGGTGGCCAGCACGGCGTGGCTGCTCACCGAGCGCTCGCGTGTGAGCGTCAATGCCAGCCGTGCCGCACCCGCGGCCTCATCGTAGCGGTTGAGCATCAGCAGAGCCTGGGCGCAGTTGGCCAGGGTCTCAGGATCGGGACGTTCCGCGAGCGCCTCTAGCGCAGACACCAGGGCTTCACTCAGGCGGCCCGTGCCCAGCAGCGCGGCGGTGAGGCGGTTCAGCCAGGCCAGCCGGCGAAAACCGCGCCATGCTTCGGATCCTTTCAGCGCCAGCTCCCGCTCGCAGAGGGCAGCCGCTGCCGCGAAGCGTCCCCGCGCGAGCAGACGATCGCAGCGCGCGGGTGGAGACACCCAACGGGCAATCCGCAGCACGATGAACCAGATGGCGACGGCCGCCAGAGGCAGGCCGTGAAAGCGGTTGTCGAGCAGCACGGAGACGACCAGCGGCAGGGCTACGAGCAGGCACCAGCCGGCAGCCAGCGCGAAGGAGAAGAGCCGGCTCTGATCCCCGACAGGTCGTCCGTCAAGGCCAGGGAGCATGCCGTCGCGCACCTGGCGGAGATAGCCCCCAGGGCGCGGCCGCGCCTTCGGGCTGGCATGCGGATTCGCTGTCACGGTGCACTACCTACCTGTCAGTAATCTCGTTCACCCCTGCAAATGGGTATAACGCACAGGTCGTCGTTCCGGCGTCTGTACGGAGGGTGTCCTGCTCGCGATCGCCTCCGTCACTCGTTGGGCGGCGGGATGTCGGACGTGCTCGCGCGGGCTGGCGCGAGCCCCAGCGCCGCGCGAGTCGGCAGGGTGGCGCCCAGCGCCAGCGTGAGCACCCCAGCGGCGGCCACGGGCGCGAAGGCCAGCGCGGGGACGTGAGTCAGATCCAGCAAGCCACCGCCCAGGAGCGGACCGACAAACGCCAGCGAGTAGCCGATGCCCAGCGTGGCGCCGGTGAGGCGCGCCACCTGACCGGGAGTGGCCAGCAGCGAGGGCAGCGCCGTGGCCAGGATAAAGACCGCCGAAGACCCGCCACCAAGCAAGGCAGCCCACAGTGGGCCACTGCTCGCCGGTGCCCAGAGCCATCCAGCCAGCCCGATCAGCACCACCGCCCCGGCGAGGACGAATGGCCAGCGACGGCCGGCGATGCGCTGCGCGAAGGCCGCGACCGCCAGGCTGACAGGAAGCTGCGCCGTGTTGAGGGCTGCCAGAGCCGCGGTGGCTGAGCCGCGGCCCAGCGCCTGGTCGAACGTGGGAATCCAGTTGTTGGAAGCGAAGTAGGCCAGGCTGCCCGATCCGAGCAGCGCACCCAGGTGCCAGCCATTCACGTGCGGGCCGTTGCGCGCAGGCGCCGGAGTGTCGGCCGCATCAGCGGCTGGAGGAGGGGTGCTGGCGCCGCGAAAGCCAAGCGGAGGCGCAGGGGGAGCCAGCCACAGCCACAATGCGAGCGCGACCGCGGCGACGCCCGCCCAGACGGCGAACGTTGCCGGCCAGGCGTCGGCACCGAAGCGCCCGAGCAGCACGGGTCCGGTGACCGCCACCGCGACCGCTTCGCCGATGACCAGTCCATTCGAGTAGACCGTGGAGGCCAGCCCGATGCGCGCAGGGAACCACTGGCGCACGAGAATGGGCATGGTGGTCTGGGCGAGGGTGATGCCTACGCTGAGCACGATGGTGAAGGCGAACAGGGTGGGCGCGGCGGGCGGGACGGCGCGCAGCAGCGCGCCCGCGGCTACCAGCGCGAGACCCAGCGTCACGGCGGCACGCCCACCCATGCGCGCGATGAGCGAGGCCGAGGGCCACGCGAGCAAGCCCATGCACAGCACGGGAATCGAGACGATCAAGCCAGTGATCGTGTACGAGAGGCGCAGGTCGTGCTGGATCAGGGGCAGGACGGGAGGCACGCCGAGGATGACCGTGCGCAGGTTGACGCCCACAATCCAGCAGAGCGCGAGCAGCAGCCAGACGCGGCGCGTGCGGCCAGGTGGGCGATGGGAATCCTTGCCGGTCAATGCTGATCCTCTCTCTCGGGCGACGTGCGGCTGCCGGCGGCCGTCGGGGAAGCCGTCGTAAAGCTCAGGCGCCTTGCTGGAGTGTATCACCTTGCGTAGAGCCCGCGCACGCACGCATGTGTTATGGTCGGCGTACGTCTCTATACGTCTCTATTGGTGCGTGAGGGGCTCCGGTCACGAGTGCGCCATCGCGAGCGTGTTCCGTGCACTGCCTGATCCTAGCCATTCGCTGGCTTACGCACGTTGCTATGGCCGCATGGAAGCATTCACGCGGTCAGGAGACGGTCCTATGTTCCTTGACGCCAGCCGGCCGACGGGATACACTGGCGCAGGTGATATTGTCAATTGAGCCTGGCCGGCTCAATCCATTTAGGATGCCCGGCCGGCTGCCGTTGTCCTTGGTTGAGACTCGTGCGACGGCCCACCGCGCCGGTTCGGGTGCGGTGGGCCTCTGATTGCCGATGCGGATGAGGGACTGAAGGGCGATCTCGCGCCACCGCGTGAGCGGTGAAGCGGCCGGTGCGGCCAGCGGAGAGCGCGCCTCCAGTATTTCATGTGCCCGCAGTGTGCTCCTCCCTGGTGACGACGGAACGAGGATCGGGATCGCTTCGGCGACCGATCTGCCACACCAGTGAGAGGACCTTCACGACACGATGACACTGCGCACAACATCAACTGCAGCGGACGCGACCGCTGCGTCCACGGCTGCCGTACTGCCTGCCTCCGCGCCGTCGTCGGCGGCCGCGCCGGGCGGCGCGACGTCCTTCGAGCACATGGCGCTCAGCAAGCGCTCGCTCGCCGCGCTGGCGGCGATGAGCATCACAGAGCCGACGCCTATTCAGGCGAAGGCCATTCCCGCGCTGCTCGCCGGCCATGACGTGGTGGGCCAGTCGCGCACCGGATCGGGTAAGACGATCGCGTTTGGCCTGCCGCTGGTGGAGCGGCTCGATCCGCGCCTGCGGGCGCTGCAGGCGCTGGTGCTCGTGCCGACGCGCGAGCTGGCCAGTCAGGTGGGCGGCGTGCTGCAACAGCTGGACGCCGGACGCGGACTGCGCGTGGCGCTGCTCGTGGGCGGGCGCGCGATTGGGCCGCAGCGCCAGGCGTTGCAGGACGGCGCGCAGATCGCCGTGGGCGCGCCCGGGCGCGTACTCGATCTACTCCGCTCAGGCGGGATGGACACGCAGCGGCTGCGCATCGTCGTGCTGGATGAGGCCGACCAGATGCTCGACGCGGGTTTCGCGCCCGATGTGGAGCGCATCCTCGGGCGCACGCCGACCACGCGCCAGACCATGCTCTTCTCGGCCACGATGCCCGAGTGGACCACTGCCATCGCCAATCGCCACCTGCGCCAGCCGGTGCGGGTGTCGGCGGTTGGCCCAGGAGGACAGGCGCGGCCGGCCATCGAGCAGTGTGTGTACGAGGTGCCGGAGGGCAATCGGGTGGACGCGCTGCGCGCGCTGCTCGACCAGCGTCGCGACGCTCCCGGCGCGACGCTCGTCTTCGGGCGAACGAAGCACGGCGTGAAGCGCCTGGCGAAGCGCTTCGAGGCGATGGGATATCCCGTGGCGGCCCTGCAGGGCAATCTGAGCCAGAATGCCCGTGACCGGGTGATGGACGATTTCCGCGCCGGGCGGGTGCGCATCCTGATGGCGACGAATGTGGCCGCGCGCGGATTGGACGTGCTCGACGTGGAGCAGGTCATCAACTTCGAGTTGCCGGAGTCCGCGGAGCTCTTCACCCACCGCATCGGCCGGACGGGGCGCATGGAGCGCGAAGGGGAGGCGATCACGCTGCTGACGCCGAGCGATCTGCCAGCGTGGCGCAAGATGCAGCGCGACCTGCGGCTGGACCTGCGCATCCGCCCGTGGCCCCACGCCGAGATGCCGCTGCCAGCGCCAGCGCCTACGCCCGCGGCAGCCCTCCATGAGCCTGAATCTGCGCCCAGAAGAGTGATGCCAGCAGCACGTAGCCAGCAGTCGAGGGGTGGAATCCGTCGCGATAGATCAGCTCTGGATGTGAGGCCAGGTCGGAGTTGAACAGGTCCACCAGCGCGTCGCCGTGGCGTGCGACCGCCGCGGCGATGACCTGATTCCACTGCATGACCAGCGCCCGAATCTGGCTCGGGCTCTGTGCCTGGATGCACGGGCCGGCGCCCGGCGCGCCATTCTGCAGGGCCGGGAGCATGCTCATGTCGGGCAGATTCGCCACGAAGACGCGCGCCCGGGTCTGCGTCTGCAGCTGGCTGAGCAGCGTATCCAGGTCGGAGGCGTATTGTTGTAGTGGCACGCATCCCTTGAAATCGTTGGCGGCAAGCCACACCGTGACCAGCGTGGGATGGACGGCCAGCGCTGCCGGCAGCTCGTTGGACAGCGCATCGTGAAGCATATTGCCGCTGATGCCCAGGTTGAGGGCCTGCGAGCCACGGGGAAGCCGGGCAATCAGCAGAGGCACGTAGCCTTGCGTGTTCGGGTTGTCCGCGCCAACGCCGACGGCGTCCGACGCGCCCAACGCCACGTAGACGACGGGCGGCACGAGCGTGGCGGTGGGCGTCGGCGCTGGCCGCGACGCCGTGGCATTGCTCGGCCCACCGCCGCAGGCACCCAGCACCAACACCACGCAGAGTAGCAATACGCCCACCGCGGGCTGGCGCACGAGAAGTCCAGGGTGGCGCATCGAGGACGATTGGGATTGGCGCATGAATGGCGTCTCCAGAAGGTGTATGCGGCGTGGGGAGCGGGAGCGCTGAGGGTTATTGGTCGAAGTCGCGGGCGAACGTCAAGGTGGCGAGGTGATAACCGAGTCGGGCGTAGACTGCCTGCGCGGCGGTGTTGGCCTGGGCCACGGAGAGCTCGATGCGGGAGATGCCTTGCTCGCGCAGCCAATCCTCGGCGGCGGCGATCAGGGTGCGCGCCACGCCACGCCGGCGCCAACGCTCCTCCACCCAGACGTCGCTCAGCCACCCACGATGCGGGTGGACGTAGATGGGCGGGTGGTATTCCGCAGTGGCCATCACGCAACCGACCGCTTCCCCGCCAACGAAGGCGAGGGCGACATACCAGTCCGGGTCACCCACCACGCGCGCCAGCCAGCCACGCTGCATCGCCGCCCAGCCGGGTGCCAACGTGAACCCTTCTTCGAAGGTGGCGTGCAGGCGGCCAGTGCGCTCCATCATGGCCACCAGCGCCTCGAAGTCGGCCGGACGCGCCAGTGGTGTGTCCGCCGACAGGCGGGCCACACTGATCTCGCCGGTCATCCCCTCACGCTCCCCCCATCGGCGCCGCCCGATGTCAGGCCCGCCAGAGGACCTAGTGGACCTGGGCGCTGCGTTCCACCACGCCGGTGCAGCTGGAGCAGCGCGTCATCGAAGGGCGTGTCAAGAGTATAGCAGTCGAGAGGGGATTATGGCACATATCGCAATAGCCGAGTGCTCCATCGGCGGCCAACCGCAGCGCACGCTGTGTCTGGCGCAGATCGTCGCGGAGCAGCTCCATCAAGATCGTGTTTGAGATGGCAGGGCTCGGCCCGGCGGCAGTGGACGCTGGCCCGCTGCGCGCGGACTCAAGCTCACAGATCGCCGCCAGCAGCGCCACATGATCGCGTTCCAGGCGAGCCACGGCAACGGAAACGAAGGCGGTTGTCACGCGGTCCATCTGTCGCGTGTCGCGTTGCTGCCGCGGTGGCACCGCCGCGGGGGATGCGGCGGGATGGCTATCCGCCCACTGGTGCTCGGGCAGCGTCTGGTTGGTACTGGCGCCGGTCGCGCTCGCGTCTTGCACCTTCTCGCTCCTCCGTATGATTGCCCGCCCTGTCTGTAGTACCAGCTTCGGGCGCTGGACGCCGGCATAGGTGGGAGAGCTGTTTCCGTGTGGCCGCCTGAGAACTGGACGAACGGCCGATCCATGCGTTGTCGCAATTTCAGTATCGCACACGACATGCCGAAAACGCAGGTCAGGCGAAGACCCCAGGCTGGGCCTGGCGAAACTGGCAGACCAGGCGGGCGGATGGAGACGGTTGGGCAGGGCGGGCGAAACTTTGACAGCAACACACTCAAAGACGTATACTGCCGGGTGGGAGCTGTCTGTGGGCTTCCCGCGAGAGAGCATAACCAGCGGGCATGCGGGACGATTATCGCCGCCTGCCCGTTTGTGAGGGCAGGTAATGGGAGAACAGCGTAACGCCGACAATCGGCAGGATGCGGAAGTGAACGGGGACGATACGGCAAAGGCAGACGAGCGTGTGGTCGAGCTGGAGACTCAGCTGGCCGAGGCGCGGGCTGAGGCAAGCGCCAACTGGGAGAAGTACCTGCGCGAGCGGGCTGAGATGGAGAACTTCCGCAAGCGCCAGGATCGGCTCGCGGCCGACCGCATCCGTCGCGAGAAGCGCGAGCTGCTCCACAAGGTGCTGGACGTGATGGATAATCTGGACCGGGCGATGCGATTTGAGGAGTCACTGGATCGCGAGAGCCTGCACCAGGGGCTGCGTATGGTGCAGTGGCAGCTGAACGAGCTGCTCAAAGGCGAGGGTCTCACGCCAGTGCCCACGGTGGGCGAGCCGTTCGACCCACATGTTCACGAAGCGGTGGAAGAAGTCCACACCGATCAGCATCCAGAGGGTACCATCGTGGAAGAGGTCCGCAAGGGCTACATGCTGGGAGACGAGATGCTGCGCCCGGCGCGGGTGAAGGTGAGCGCGCGCGCCGAGGAGTGAGCTTCACCCCGCGCAGAGCGCGTCTCGCGTAGGCGGAAGGTGCAGCTGGATCAGATGGAATACAAGGACTATTACAAGATACTCGGGGTGGGCAAGACCGCTTCCGCCGAGGAGCTCAAGAAGGCGTACCGCAAGCTGGCGCGTAAGTATCATCCGGACGTGAATCCGGGCGACAAGAGCGCTGAGAACCGCTTCAAGGAGATCAACGAAGCATACGAGGTGCTCTCCGACCCGGACAAGCGAAAGAAGTACGACACGCTCGGCCCCAACTGGCAGGAGCAGTTCGGCTTCGACGGCGCGGCCAGCGGGCGCCCACGGGCGTATACATACCGCACGCGGACAGGGACGGGTACAACAGGCGGCGCGGGCAATATTCCCTATGACTTCGAGGATCCGACCGGCTTCTCGGACTTCTTCGAGGCGCTGTTTGGCCGGCGGGGCGCGGGTACAGGCGCGGGTGGAGGCGCCAGCACGCGGACGCGGACCACCACCGAGGACCTCTTCCGTCAGCCGGGGGAGAACATCGAGCAGACGATCGAGGTCACGCTCAACGAAGCCTACACGGGGACGACCAAGACGTTTATCGTGCAGGCGCCGGAGACATGCGCCACCTGCAAGGGCACCGGCGAGGTCAACGGCAGACTGTGCCCGACCTGCGGTGGGCTCGGCACCACCCCGCGTACCAAGCGCATCGAGGTGAAGATTCCGGCGGGGGTGGACAACGGCTCGCGCGTGCGCGTGGCGGGGGAAGGCCAGCCGGGCAGAAGTGGTGGGCCGCGCGGCGACCTGTTCCTGATCGTCGCGCTCAAGCCCGATGCGACCTTCGAGCGCAAGGGCGACGATCTGGTGGAGGACGTGCCGGTGCCGCTGACTACGGCTGTGTTGGGCGGTGAGGTGCCGGTGCTGCTGCCGGACGGCAAGCGTGTGCTGCTGACCATTCCGGCTGAGACGCAGAACGGGCAGACGTTCCTGCTGCGCGGCAAGGGTATGCCGCGGCTGCGTGGCGGCGCGCAGGGCAATCTGCTGGCGCGCGTGCGCGTCGTGCTGCCGACGCGGTTGACGCCGCGCGAGCGCGAGCTGTTCCAGGCGTTGCTGGACGAACGCGCGGCCAGCTAGGCTTCCGCGCGCAAGGACATCAGGAATGGATCACTCGGAGAGCGAGGAGTACGAGCCGATGGCGCCGGGACTGGACGCCGCCGCCAGCGGCGGCGGGGACAGAATCACCGGCGCCGGCGCCACGGAAGGCACGATGCAGGGCGGCGCGTGGTACGTCATTCAGGTGGCGGCGCAGCGGGCGGGCGTGCACGAGCAGACGCTGCGCCACTACGAGCGACTGGGTCTGATCGCGCCCGCGCGCAAAGGCACCCGGCCGCGCAGCCCCCGGCTGTATTCGGATCGTGACATCGAGCGCGTGGTCCACATCCGGCAGCTCATTGGCGATCTGGGGGTGAATCTGGCCGGCGTCGAGACGATTCTGAATATGCGCGACCGCATGGAGGCGTTGCGCCGCGAAATGGATCAGGAGCTGGCGCGGCTGCGGCGCGAGCACGAGGCGGAGACGCGGCGGCTGTGGGCGATGATCGAAGAGCTGCGGCGGTAGGGGTCCATGCCGGCGGTTCAAACCGCGCCTGGATGGCTCGCGGCCGCGAAGTCCGCCGGTGCGGACCGACCAGAGTTCGTAGCGTATCAGCCCCAGCCCTGCGGCGCGGCGCCGCCACCAAAGCGCTGATGGTATGCCTGGAGCAGCTCGGCCAGGTCGTCGCGCGAGATGGGGAGCAGCAGCGCGTTGATCAGGAGCCAGCGGGCTTTGGTCTCCCCGTACCTCGCTTTCGCCTCAGACGTCAGATAGATTAGCAGGGAGAGCGATGGGAGCGAGTCCAAGGGGTTGACTTTCACGTAGTTGCGCGCCCTGATCTCGGCGATTTCGGACCAGCGTAGCGCGCCAGTGCGAAAGCGGCGCATGGTGGCCAGCCCCATCTGATAGCGCATGCCCTCAGCGTCCAGCTCGAACATGGTAAGGGGCACCACAGCGCGGTAGAGGAAGTAGGGCAGGCGCACTAAGACGGCCGCCCCCACAACCAGTATCAGATACGACCACCTTGGCGCCCAGCCGGGGCTGCCGATGCGCTGACCATTCGACGCGGTCAGCAGGGCGACGGCGACCGGGACCACCGCAGCGAGCAGGGCGAAGAGCGCGGCTTTGAGCTGGCTGGTCTCGATCGTCGTCCATGCCTCTGAGGAATCATAGCCATCCATGAGCTGATCCCTCCTCCGGCGCACACCGGTCTGTCTGGCGCTGGGCAGCTCTGATACCAAATCCGGTTGAACCGTTGCGGTCGCGCCGGGCGGGCGTCCACCGGACGCCCCTACGCAAAGCGGAAGCAATTACCAGAATCCGATATGACGCGTTTGCGACGTCCTGTTCAAGTGAACGGACCAGGGCGCGATGGGTATCGTGCAGAGGATGGCATGGGAGGAGAGGGCCGGGCATGGCGCAGCGTGAGGTTGGCAGGGAGCGTGCTCGCCAATGGCTACCTCGCTACCACGGGTCATCTTGGGACGACGGACATGGGCAGCACGGGCGCCAGGAATGCGCCCGTGTAGGATTGCGGCATGCGGACCACGTCCTCCGGCGTCCCTTCGGCGATCACCTGTCCGCCGCGCTCGCCGCCCTCGGGGCCCAGGTCGATCACCCAATCGGCCGACTTGATGACGTCCAGGTTGTGCTCGATCACGACCACCGTGTTGCCGGTGTCCACCAGCCGCTGCAGCACGTCGAGCAGGCGCTCCACGTCCGCGAAGTGCAGGCCGGTGGTCGGCTCATCCAGGATGTACATCGTGCGGCCGGTCGCCCGGCGCGATAGCTCGGTGGCCAGCTTGACGCGCTGCGCTTCGCCGCCCGAGAGCGTGGTGGCGGGCTGGCCGAGGCGGATGTAGCCCAGGCCGACGTCGTTGAGCGTGGAGAGCTTGTTGGCGATGGCAGGCACGTTGGCGAAGAACGCCAGCGCCTCCTCGACCGTCATATCCAGCACCTCGGCGATGGTCTTGCCCTTATAGTGGATCTCCAGCGCCTCGCGGTTATACCGTTTGCCACCACAAATCTCACAAGGCACATAGACATCCGGCAGGAAGTTCATCTCGATCCTGACAATACCTTCGCCCTTACAGGCCTCGCAGCGCCCACCCTTGACGTTAAAGGAGAAACGCCCCGACTTATAGCCGCGCAGACGCGATTCCGGTACCTGCGCGAAAAGCTCGCGGATAACCGTAAACGCGTTGGTATAGGTGGCCGGATTTGAGCGCGGCGTGCGCCCGATCGGAGACTGATCGATGTCGATGACCTTGTCCAGATTCTCCAGACCCTCAATAGCATCGTGCGCGCCGGGCCGATCGTGAGCGCGGAAGAGCGTGTGCGCCAGTTTGCGGTAGAGGATATCTGTCACCAGTGTGCTTTTGCCGGAACCAGAGACGCCCGTTACTACCACGAACTCACCCAGCGGGATCTCCGCATCGATATTTTTGAGATTGTTCTCGCGTGCTCCAACAACGCGCACCGATGTGCCGTGTCCCGCGCGCCGCTCGGTCGGCACAGGAATATGGCGGCGATGCGAGAGGTAATCACCGGTCAGCGAATTGGTATTGGCGACGATCTCCGCGTAGTTCCCCTCGGCGACGACGTGCCCGCCATGCTCGCCCGCGCCTGGACCGATATCGATGATATGGTCGGCTGCGCGCATGGTATCCTCGTCGTGCTCAACGACCAGCAGGGTATTGCCCAGATCGCGCAGACGCACCAGGGTGCGGATCAACCGCTCGTTGTCGCGCTGGTGCAGGCCAATGCTCGGCTCGTCCAGGATATAGAGCACTCCCATCAGACCGGAGCCGATCTGTGTGGCCAGGCGAATGCGCTGTGCCTCGCCGCCTGAGAGACTGGCCGCCGCGCGACCCAGTGTCAGGTAGTCCAGGCCAACATCGACCAGGAATTGCAGACGTGCGCGGATCTCCTTGAGAATCTGGCGCGCGATAAAACGCTCGCGTTCGCTCAACGTACTCTCGACCAGCGGCCCCGCAGGGTCGATCGGTTTCAGTGGATCAGCGTTCTGCGAGCCACCGTTGCGACCATTCTTCTTGCCGTTCGTTTTGCCATTCCCGTTCCCGTTGAGTTTCGCCTTCTCAACCACCACTGCTTCTGCCTGCTCCAACTCCTGGAAGAGACGTTGTGCGCGCACGATGGAGAGCTGTGTCACCTGCACAATATTGCGTCCGCCTACGGTCACACCTAAGGCCTCTGGCTTCAGACGCGCCCCGTGACAGTCCGGGCAGGTGCGCGCGGTCATGTAGTTCTCGATCTCCTCGCGTGTGCCTTCGCTCTCGGTCTGCTTGT
>CAYQFU010000017.1:0-44724 GCA_964416775.1 uncultured Ktedonobacterales bacterium | reverse complement strand
GGCAGTGGCAATTGCGCGCGGAAGGTCTACAATAAGAGTGGCAAGCGTGCATGAGTGTTGAGCCCGGTGCGCGCCCGCGTCGTGGCGGGGTGCGCGAGATGAGGGAGGCGCCGCATGACGGCGACGAGGGCGGACACGACAAACAGGCAAGCCGCGAGCGCGAAGACTGACGCGAAGGAGCGCGCGCTGGGAGTGTCGTTCTCAGCCATCGCGCTACTGGGGTACGCGGCATTTCTGGTCGCCGGCTTTGGCACCGGACTGGGGGCGTGGCGGCCGATTCCGCTCTATGTCTTCTTCGGCTTTCTGATCTTTCTGTTCCAGGCGCGGCTGATCCAGACGCGGTCGGCGGCGCGGCTGGCGTACACGGCATTGGCCAGCGTGTTCGCGCTCCTGTACGCCGCGGATGTGGCGTTCAACACGTCAGGAACCTGGCACTTCACTCGCGCGCCGCTGACGTACGTCGTGATCAACTTTCTGCTGCTCGGGGTGCTGATCTATGATGCGCTGGCGCGCCGGCGAGATGGGCTCGGGCGTGGCCGGCTCGCGCCGGCAACCCTGGCGACGGACTTCGCCGAGCTGGCGATCCTGTCCTATGTGGCGGCGACGCTGGTGAATCTGTTGCGCGCGGGACATCCACCGTATGTGGTGATCGATCTGAACCAGACACTGGGACTGCACCTGCCGGCGCGCATCCAGTCGCTGCAGGACTTCGACTCGGCGCTGGCCCTGGCGGCCACGGCGCTGACGCTGCTGTTCCTGGGCATCGTAGGCGGATCGACGCCCGCACAGGGGCAGGCAAACGGCGCCAGCGGCGGCTTCGGCGCGACGCTAGGGCGGATCGGGCGGACGACGCTGCGGGAGGTGTCGGTGTCGCTGCGGCTGGTACTGGGGCCGCTGATCTACGTAAGCGCGGCGCTGAGCAGCGCGTATCTGGCGCTGCAGATCACCCAGTTCTTCGCGTCGGCGCAGCAGTCGTCGGATCCGTCCGATCTGCTGAATCCGTTCAGTCCGATGAGCGTGGCGCGCTATCAGCAAGGGCTGGTGACGTTGGGGTTGGCGGGCGTGGCGGTGGCGACGACCGTGCTGTCCGTGGCCCTGGTGGAGCAGCACCTGACGGTGATCCACGAGAGTGTGTGGGTGGTGATGCGGGCGGGGCAGACGCTGGCGCTGACGCTGGCATTCTTCATCTTCAGTCTGGCATTCCTGAACGCCGTGCTCATCTTCGTGGGGTTGACGAAGCTGGAACCGTTCCAGGTGAGCGCGTTCGCGCTGCTGGCGCTCGGGGCGGCGGGTGCGCTGGCGGGCTACCACGCGCTGCGCCGAGGACCGCCGGCACAGGCTACTCCTCGCCCGGGGTAAGGGGATATTTGAGGCCAGTGCCGGTGTTGAAGAGGACAACGCGCTCGTGGTCGCGAATCTGGCCGGCGTCGCGCAGCCTGGCGAGGGCGGCGAGCGTGGCGCCACCTTCGGGTGCGGCGAAGATGCCTTCGAGGCTGCTGATGAGGGCGGCATGGTGCGCGATCTCCTCCTCGGAGACAGCGACGGCGGTGCCGCCGCTCTCACGGACGGCACGGAGGATGAGGTAGTCGCCGACGGCGGAGGGAACGCGGATGCCGGAGGCGTACGTGCTGGCGTGCTCCCAGGGGCGAGCGCGCTCGCTGTCTTCTTCAAACGCGCGCACGATAGGAGCGCAGCCGCTGGCCTGCACGCTGATCATACGGGGGCGGTCGCGGCCGATCCAGCCGAGGGCTTCCATCTCGTCGAAGGCTTTCCACATGCCAACGATGCCGGTGCCGCCGCCAGTGGGATAGACGATGACGTCCGGGAGGGTCCAATGGAAGGTCATGGCAAGCTCGTAGCCCATCGTCTTTTTGCCTTCGCACCGGTAGGGCTCTTTGAGGGTGGACACGTCGAAGGCGCCGGTCTGGGCGGCATACGCGCGTGCTTCGGCGCCAGCTTTGTCGATGAGGCCGTCCACCATGTGGACTGTGGCGCCGTAGGCGTGGACCTCCTTCTTGAAGAGGGCAGGGGTGTCAGCGGGCATGAAGACGTCCACGGGGACGCCGGCGCGTGCCCCATAGGCAGCAAGGGCGGAGCCAGCGTTGCCGGCGGTGGGGATGGTCAGCGCGCGGACGCCGAGCTCTTTGGCGCGCGAGACGGCGGCGGAGATGCCGCGCGCCTTGAAGCTGCCGGTGGGGTTGAGACCTTCGTCTTTGACGTAGAGATGATTGAGACCGAAGCGCTCGCCGAGACGGGGACAGTGGAGCAGGGGAGTGCCGCCTTCGCCGAGGGTGACGATGTGCTCGGAGCGGCGCACGGGCATCAGCTCGGGCATCTGCCACATGCCAGCGGCGCGGCCCGCAATGGCGGCGCGGTCCAGCTCGCGCTTGCCGCGCTCCAGGTCGTAGCGAGCGTAGAGCACGCCGCCATCCTCGGGGCAGAGCGTTTGCAGCTCGTCGGCGTTGTAGGTGCGGCCGCAGCGGGTGCATTCGAGGTGCGTCAGCAGGCTGGCCATGGCGAGATGATCCTTTCGTGCGTGGGTGGGCGCGGATGCGCTAGAGCGCGAGCGACACGTAGCATCCCTGGAGGGAGTGATATAACAGTACAGTATCTCGCGAGCCGCCACAGGAACAATCTGGAGTCAGTCATCCCGTACGAGGATACCGGTGACATTCCCACGCTGATCATTGACTGAGCGCGTACGCGGCACAGCGGTTGTGGGGAGCGGGCGCTCTCGCTGAGGGGCTCGCATGTATGTCCACAAGGAGCCAGGTGACATGGCAATCGTATCTCCGACGCGAGAGGATACCCTGGGAATCGGCGCGACGGCGCTCCATTTCGCAAGCTGGGGCCAGCTGACGAGCCCAGATCGCGCCGTGCTGCTGGTGCATGGGCTGACTGCGAGCTCGCGCGAGTTCGCGGCGCTGGGCCCGGCGCTAGCCGAGCAGGGCTGGTATGCGATCGCGCCCGATCTGCGGGGACGCGGCCGCAGCGCGAAGCCGCCATATGGCTACGCCGTGCCGGTGCATGCCGCGGATATGCTCGCGCTCTGCGACACGCTTGGCCTCAAGACCGTGCACGTGGCGGGACATTCGCTCGGAGCGGTCATCGGCCTGTACCTTGCCGCGCTGTATCCGCAGCGCGTTGGCAGGCTCGTCTTGATCGACGCCGGTGGCCACATTCCGGAGGATACGGCGCAGGCCATCGCGGCGTCGGTGAACCGGCTCGGCACCGTGTACCCCTCGCTCGACGCGTATCTCGACCTGATGCGGCAACTGCCGATGCTCCAGTGGAACGAAATCTGGGAGGCATATTTCCGCTATGACGCGGAGGTGCATGTCGATGGGTCGGTGACGTCGTGCGTGCCCAAGCACGCCATTGACGAGGAGGGATTCGCGCTGGGCGCGCTGCGCAGCGAGGCGCTGCCAGCCTTCGTGCGCCAGCCAACGCTGGTGGCCCGCGCCGCGCTGGGGACGCTCGGCCCCGATCGCGGCATTGTCTTGCCGCGTGAGGAAGCCGAGCGCCTGCGCACGGTGATGCCAGATTGCCGGGTCGTTGAGGTGCCGGACACCAATCACTACACCATCGTGCTCTCAGATGTCCTTGCCCGGGCAATCGTGCGGTTTCTGGCCGAGTAAGGGGACTCGGGCGAGGCGGTCCACAGTCTGCTAGAGGGGTGGCAAGCGCAAGGTATCCAGGCCGTACCGCCAATAGAGGGTCCGCTGCTCGTCGAGTGGTTCTCCAGCGTGGTATTGGTCCCAGTGAAGCAGAGACCACACAGGCTGTGTCAGGCCCACGTATTGGAGGGCGGCGCCGAGCTGGCGCCGCTCCAGATCAATAAAAGGGCGCACGCTGGTATAACCTCGATACAGGCTGGTATACGCAACTGGACTGAATGTGCCGTGCCAGTGTGGTGTGTTCGCCTCGTGGAAGCAGAAGCCGAGAACCGTCATCGCGAAGTCGAGCAGTGCCGCGCCCACGCCGACATCCTGCCAGTCCAGGAACGCTACCAGGCGGTCTCCGTCGAACAGGCAGTTCGATGTATCGAGGTCGCCATGCACGATGCTGTGTGGCAGGCTTGCGGGGTCGAAGCCCTGGAGGGCGTCCCAGGCACGCAGAATGCCGGGGATGCGCGCGGCGCCAACGGTTTGGCGCAGGGTGTGCATCGCCTGTGGGAGATATCCGTCGTCGAGCCAGTGGGGCCTGGCTGGCAGCCCGTCGCACGCGATGAGGTGCAGCTGCGCGAGGTGCTGGCCTATGGTATGGCACACGACCTGGCTTATGGCAGGCGGTTCGCCCGCGAGCCGCGCCAGGACAACGGCCGCGCCTTCGGCATCACGAAAGAGGACCGCGCCGTCCGGCGCGCGGAGGTACGTCACGACTGGCGCGAAGCCAGCCGCCGCGAGCCGGTCGAGAAAGGGAAGGCCACGCGCAAGTTCCTCCATCGTGGTGTTGACCAGGAACTTGATGACGAATGCGCCGCTGTCAGTCGCGACGAGATAGTTGTCGTTGGTACCTGCGGCGGCCGAGACGGCGTGAATCGCGCCCAATGCGAAGAACCGGGCGACGGCGACAATGCGCGCGTCATGGGGAGTGCCGAAGGTTGGAGTATGCATGCGCTCAGTGTATCACACAGAGATCGGCCGCTGATCGAGCGGGGTGCGCACTGGGCCGCGCAAGCAGCATGGGGGGAAGCCGCAGGGCCAGGGTGGACGCTAGCTGAGCGCGAGATCCCGATCGGGATGGAACAGGGGGAGCTGGACAAAGTCCCCGGCAAGGTAGGCGGCCGATGGAGCAGCGCGGAGGGAGGTGATGGTGCCGAGCCCCACGCCGAGAAGGCGAAGCGCGGCGCCGGCGGCCAGCCGTGGGACGACCTCGGACGCGAAGAGGGCAAGCGCGGTCTCGGCGATGGGGTCGACCGCGTGTGTGGGATGGGCGATGGTGCGCTGGCGCGTCATGATGCGGAAGTCGGCCCACTTCACCTTGAGGATCACCGAGCCGCCGAGGAGACCCTCGCGCTCGGCACGCTGGGCAACGCGCACGGCGAGGTCGCGCACGTGTTCGGCGGCGAGCGCGGGGTCGGCGATGTCGCGCTCGTAGGTGTTCTCGTGGGAGATGCTCTTGGGCGGGCCGTGCTCGCCGACGACAGGACGGTCGTCGTGGGCGTTGGCGAGCTGCCAGAGGTGCTGGCCATGTTTGCCGAACTGGCGCTCGAGCGCCATGGGATCGAAGTCGGCGAGTTGGCCGACGGTGAGCAGGCCGAGGCGCTCCAGTCGCTCGCGGGTATGGGGACCGACGCCGGCGAGGCGGCCGACGGGGAGCGGGCGGAGGAAAGCGGCTTCCTCACCAGGCCGCACGATCAGGCAGCCGTCAGGCTTGGAGAGGTCACTGGCGAGCTTGGCGATGGACTTGCTGCGGCCGACGCCAATCGAGATGACGAGCCCAACGTCAGCGCGGACGCGCGTTTTGATCTCGCGAGCGATGTCGTCCGCGCGCCGGCAGCCAGGAAGGCCGGGAGGAAGCTCGCCATAGGCTTCGTCGATGGAGACGCGCTCGCGGACGATGAAGTAATCGTCGAGGATGGCCATCACCTGGCCGGAAAGCTCTCTGTAACGGTCGAAGCGAGGGCGAAGGAAGATGGCGTTGGGGCAGAGACGACGAGCGACAGCGGCGGACATCGCGCTGCGCACGCCGTAGCGACGGGCGATGTAATTGGCGGTGCTCACGACGCCCCGGCGATCGGGATCGCCGCCGACGATGACCGGCTTGCCGGCGAGAGCAGGGTTGTCGAGCGTCTCGACGGAGGCAAAGAAGCTGTCGAGGTCGCAATGCATGACGCGGCGGAAGCCGTTCTCAGGCAGCGCGATCATGTCGACGACCTTCCTTCCGCCCGCCCCAACTGGAGCGCTGGGCGGGCTCAGAGCCCGCGCGCCCGTGCTCGGCACATTCCGCACATACTGATGTATTCCTCACTTGGTATACATCGGGCGGGCGGAAGGCCGCCAGTGGCTGGGCCGAGCATCGTGGCTGGGCGGGCTATCTCTGGCGGCGCAAGTCGCGCGCGGGTGCAGGATCGGCATCGAGGGAAGGGCGGGCGACGGTCAGACCCCAGACGGACGACGCGCCAGCGGTGAGCAGCGCGGTCGCGGTGGCGGTAAGCGTGGCGCCCGTGGTGCAGACGTCGTCGACGAGCAGGACATGACGCCCGGCCGCCAGGGCAGTGGCGCGGGGCGTGGCGGCGAAGGCCCCGGCGACGTTGGTGCGGCGGTGGGCCGCGCCGAGGCCCACCTGAGGCGGGGTAGGGCGGGTGCGAACGACCAGGTCGTCGCGCATGGGGAGCTGGAGGCGGGCAGCACACTGACGAGCGAGTAGGCCAGCCTGATTATAGCCGCGCTGCCGCTGGCGGTGTGGATGCAGCGGGACGGGGACGACGACACTCATGCGAGGGGCGATCGCGTGCGCGGTGTGCGCCAGGAGGGCGCCGAGCGGCTCGGCCAGCCGGCGCTGGCGCTGGTATTTGAGAGCGAGGATGGCCTGACGGATGGGCGGCTCATAGCGGGCGGCGACGAGTATGCCGTCGAGCGCACCGGCGCCGGCGGCGGTGCAACGGGGACAGCGTCCCCGTACGGCCGCGCTGGATGTGTCAGGATCGGCAGATAAGGGGGCACCACAGGTGGGGCACGTCTGGAACGCGGGCGCCCGGATGGCGCCCAGGCAGGAGGCGCAGAGGACACCGCCGCGGGCGCCACAGGCGGCGCAGCGCGAGGGAAAGACGAGGTCGAGCAGGCGGGAGATCAGGGGGCCGGAAGCGGTGGGATAGGGCATGGCGGCCTCCAGGATGGCTAACCGCCGGCGAGTGGAGGGCCGACGCGCTGCAGCACGACGACCGGGCCGGCAACACCCAGCACGCGGTAGTGGCCAGACGTGGCCATGGAGGAGAACATGATGAGGTCAGCCTGCTGCCAGGGCGTCGGGACGTCGCCGAAGCTGACGGCGACGTATTGCGCGGAATAGGCGGCAGGGTCGGGCAAGAGATAGATCGTTTCGCGGTCGCTCAGGTGCGGGTCGAGCGTGTCGGTAGCGGCGACGGTGGCGTCTGTGGGAATGCGACCCAGGAGCGCGGTGATGGCGGCCTGGTGGGGAGCGAAGCTGGAGCCAGCGTCCCAGAAGCCGTGCAGCTTGGGCTGAATGGCGACCATGTTCCAGGCGAGGGTGGCGATGAGCCAGGCGGCAGCAAGGGGGGCGATGAGGCGCGGGGATAGGGGGATGCGGCCGAGTACGCCGTGCCACCAGCGGATCAGGCGATCGAGAAGGCCGGAGAGTGAGTAGGCCGCGTAGGAAGATGGCGGTGTGGGGGAGCCGGCGAGGGCGGCAAGGCGAGCCTTCCGCAGGCTCGCGACGCCATAGATGGCGGCGACGAGGAGGGTGGGCAGGATCACCGCGTTGTAGTGGTAAAAGCCGCTGAACTGCGGTGCCTGATCGCTCAAGAGGTTGATGGCCAGTTCAGGCAGCGCTGCCAGCAGCCACAGTGGGGCGAGAAGACCGAGGCCGCCGCCCGTGCGCAGCAGGAGCGCGAGATAGCCTAGCTTGGGTCCGCTGAAGACGAGCGGGAACACCGCGACGGGGTCAGTGAGGATGTGACGCAGGGCGCCACTGGGCGAGCTGCCGAGGGCTGAGTAGCGGTACCAATACGCATTGCCACCGTCGGAGGCGCCACTGTTGAAATGGGGCATGATGACGAGGAAGCAGAGGGCGGTCCAGGCGAGGGCGCCAGCGGCCACGGCGAGACCGAAACGCGGGTGGCCACGGCGCAGTGCGATCAGCAGACCAAGGGGCACGAGGGCGAGGGCGACATCCTCTTTGCAGGCGGCGGCGAGCACGCCGGCGACGAGAAACCAGCCATAACGCCGCGCGTCGAGGGCGTAGAAGGCCGCAAGGAGCAGGGGTGTGGCAAGGGTGACAGGATGGAAGTCGTAGAGCGCCTCGCCGAGCAGCTCGGGCGTGATGAGGTAGGCGGCGACAAAGGCCACGCCGAGCAGCGGGAGGTCGGGCATGCGGCGCAGGGAGAGAGCGAAGAGCGGGATGGCTCCAATGGCGAGGGCAGTCGTCTGGAGCACGAGGAGGGTGCTCGCCCCGGCGTGGATGAGGTAGAGGGGAGCGATGAGCAGGAGAATGGGCTCGACATGGATGGCCAGGCGTGTCGGAGGCCCGTACCAATCAACGCCGCGATTGGTGAAGCGGAAGAAATGGCCGTGCAGGGTGTTCCAGACGGCCTGGTCCATGTTGCCGAGATCGAAGGCGTCGGAGTGAAAGGCCCAATGACGGACGAGGACGTGCTGGCCGACGACGAGCATGTCCACAAAGATGAGACTGATGGTCAGGGCCCAGGCAAGCCGGCGCTGGCCTTCGAGGGGGCGCAGGCCAGCCAGCAGACGGCGCCACGAGGCGGCGACCAGGGTAAGGACGGAAGGCGCGGAGGGGGACAGCGATGTGTTGGACGGCTCGACGGGCCGGGCAGAGCTATGTGCGAACAGGCGGAGCCGACCACGGTGAGGGCCGGACCGCTGGTGCGGTCCGGTGAGGAATGCCTTCACATCGTTCATGCTCGCTACGTGCTCGATTCCATCCTGAGTGGGTCGCGCTGGCTACTCCGAAAGGAAAGAGTGCGAGGCAGACCTATATGGGTTGGATGCGGATGAGGGCATCGCCTTTGTGGACGAGCTGGCCGGCCTGGGCAAGGATGGCGGTGACAGTGCCCGAGACTTCTGCTTTGATCTCGTTGAACACTTTCATGGCTTCGAGAATGCAAACGATCTGGCCGGCCTGGATTGTGTCGCCCACCTGTGCGTACGGTGCGGAGGTGGGTGAAGGCGCTCCATAGAAGACGCCAGTCAGGGGCGCGATCACCGCGACGGTGGGATCGGGCGCGGGCGCCGCGGCGGAATCGGAGGCGCGTGGATGCACGGCACGACCGCCACGAACTAACACGCTGTTGGCGTGAACGGGCAGCAAGAGAGGAGCGTCGAGGCGGCGGCGAATGACGATGCGGGTGCCACTCTCGGTGAGGTCCAATTCACCGACGTCGCTACCCTCCAGCGCTTCGGCAAGCGCCTTGATCCGGTGTATCATCGATTGCTGGTCTATGGCAGGTCTCCTTTGTGACACCGATGGGCGTTAAGCATCGTGGCGGCGGAAGACCAGCACGGCATTGTGACCGCCAAAGCCCATGGAGTTGGAGAGCGCGATCTCGACATCCGCTTTGCGGGCGGTGTTGGGGACATAGTCGAGATCACACTCCGGGTCGGGATGGGTCAGGTTGATGGTGGGGGGCATGATGCCATTCTGCACGGCGAGCGCGGTAATGCCGGCCTCGATGCCTCCAGCAGCGCCCAGCGTATGGCCGATCATCGATTTGGTTGAGCTGACGGCCACGTCGTGAGCATGCTCGCCGAAGACTGACCTGATCGCCTGCGTCTCCGAGCGGTCGTTGTAGGGAGTGCCGGTACCGTGGGCGTTGATGTACTGGACATCGGCGGGCGTGATGGACGCCTTTTCCATGGCGCGCCGCATGGCGCGGGCCAGGCCGGCGCCGGCGGGAGCGGGCTCGGTGACGTGGTAGGCATCGGCGGTGGAGGCGTAGCCAATGAGCTCGGCGTAGATACGGGCGCCGCGGGCAAGGGCGTGATCGCGGTCTTCGAGGATGAGTATGCCGGCGCCTTCGCCGATGACGAAGCCGTCGCGCTCGGCGTCGAAGGGGCGGCTGGCGTGCTCGGGGTCGCCGTTGCGGCGGGAGAGGGCGTGCATGTTGCCAAAGGCGGCGACGCTCATGGGCATGATGGCGGCTTCGCTGCCCCCGGCCAACATGGCGATGGCGTCGCCACGGCGGATCATCTCGGAGGCTTCGCCGATGGCATTGGCGCCGGTGGCGCAGGCGGAAACGGTCGCGAAGTTGGGCCCTCGCGCGCCGATGGCCATAGAGACGTAGCCGGCGGCGATATCGGTGATGAACATGGTGATGAAGAACGGGCTGATGCGGTCCGGGCCACGCTCGAAGAGGGAGCGGAACTGCTCCTGGCAGGCCTGGAGACCGCCGATGCCGGAGCCAATGATCACGCCGACGTCATCGGCATTGTCCTCATTGATGGTGAACTCGGCGTCGGCCAGCGCCTGGCGGGTGGCCGCCATCGCGTAGTGGACGAAGCGGTCGTTACGGCGCACCTCCTTGCGATCCATGTACGGAGACGGATCGAAATTGTGGACCTCAGCGGCGATTTGGATGTCGAGTCCGGAGGTGTCGAACGAGGCGATGCGATGGACACCCGAGCGCCCTTCACACAGGCCGGTCCAGGTAGAAGCCAGGTCGTTGCCAAGCGGGGTCACCAGCCCAATGCCGGTCACCACTACACGTCTAGTCCCCATACCAGTAATCCTCTTGCTTCCGTCTGCCCCATCGCTCGCGCGACCGCGGTCAACTGATGGCCGGAGCGCTCTCAACTCTTGACAACGAGCTCGGCTGCATGCTCCACCAGGAAGTCGGTGTACGTCTCGCCTCGCAGGAAGCGTTCGTTAGCCAGCATTTGTTGGTGGAAGGGGATAGTCGTAGGAACCCCTTCTAGCACGAATTCTGCCAAGGCGCGTTGCCCTCGGGCAATGGCCGCCTCGCGGGTGGGCGCCCAGACGATGAGCTTGGCGAGAAGGGAATCGTAGTGAGGGGGGATGGAGTACCCACTGTAGAGATGCGAATCGACGCGCACGCCGGGGCCGCCAGGCGGAAGGTAGTCGCCGATGACGCCGGTTTGGGGGCGGAAGTCGCGCCGCGTATCTTCGGCCGTGATGCGAAATTCGATGGCATGGCCGCGCATACGAACGTCTTCTTGCTTGATCAGCAGCGGCTCGCCAGCGGCGACGCGCAGCTGGGCGTGGACCAGGTCGATGCCTGTAACCCATTCCGTGACGGGATGCTCGACCTGCAACCGCGTGTTCATCTCCATGAAGTAGTACTGCCCGGACGCGTCCACGAGAAATTCGAGCGTGCCCACGCCGCGGTACTTGATGGCGAGTGTGGCCTTGATGGAGCGTTCGCCCATCTCCTGACGCAGTGCGAGAGGGAGGCCAGGGCTGGGCGCTTCTTCGAGCAATTTCTGGTGGCGCCGCTGCACGGAGCAATTGCGCTCGCCAAGGTGAATGCCATGGCCGAAGTTGTCGCACAGGACCTGGACTTCGATGTGGCGGGCGTGCTCGACGTACTTCTCGAGGTAGAGTCCGTCGTCGTGGAACGCTTCGCGGACTTCGCTTTGGGCAGTGGTGAACACATGGGCGAACTCTTCCGGACGGCGCACCAGGCGAATGCCCCGGCCGCCGCCACCGGCGGCGGCCTTGAGCATGAGGGGAAAGCCAATGCGCTCGGCGGCCTCTTCGCCTTCGCCAACGGAGCGGAGGATGTCGGTGCCAGGGAGGACGGGCAGGCCCGCGCGCTGCATGGCTTGACGCGCCTGGACTTTATCACCCATCTGAACCATAGCGGCGGGCGGTGGGCCGATGAAGACGAGGCCAGTATCCTCACAGATCTCGGCGAACGTGGGGTTTTCGGAGAGGAAACCGTAGCCGGGGTGGATACCTTCGCAGCCGGTCAGAAGCGCTGCGGTGATGATGTTGGGGATGTTGAGGTAGCTCTTGCTGCTGGGGCCGGGGCCGATGCAGATGTGCTCGTCGGCCATGCGCACGGGGAGCGAGTCGCGGTCGGCTTCGGAGTGGGCGATAACGGTCCGCACGCCGAGCTCGCGGCAGGCGCGGATGACGCGAAGGGCGATTTCGCCGCGATTGGCGATGAGGATCTTACTCAACATGCCGTGTGGGCCTCATTTGACGACTGGTTTGTGGCAAACCAATGTGCCAGGCGCCCGTATGTGATAGTGCAGCATCTGTGCCGCACGCGAACAGGCGCGGCGCCTATTATACCATGCGCGCTCCAGCCGAGTATAGCCCAGCGATACGTCACGGAGTTGTGCAACCGAGGCCGTAGGGCCGCGCAACCAGCTCGCGCAGAGACGCTGCGGACGCATCGCGGCACGTGACAGGCAAGGCTCGTTGGGGCGCACTGAGTCAGTCGAGGCGACCCTCGGAGGCAAGGCGCTGCTGCTGCGCGTAGAGATTGGTCCACGTCCAGGCGAGACGCTCGTAGCAGCCATCGTGGGTGTGACTGCCGGTAGGGGTCTCGTACGACCAGAAACGAATACGATCGCCGCACACTTCGCAGCGGTGGCGACCGAGGCTGAGGCGCTGCTTGCGGGACGTGTAGAAGCGGTTCATCGTGCGGGTGTAGGAGAGGATGGGGGTCCCGTGCTGGGTCACAATGTTGGACACGCCGACAAGGGACTCGTCGCGGCGGAGCACGAGACCGCGCTCCTGGCCGTCATCGTACCCGTAGGCGTCATCCGGGGCGCCCTCGAACGCCTCCGGCTCGGCATAACCGCCGTCGTCATAATCCTCATCTTGGCTGACGTCGGATCCGTATCCCTGGTTGAGCTGCGCGTCGTCGTCTTGCCAACGCCTGCGCATCGTGCCACCTCCCGTTGAGACACATGGGGCCGGCAGCGTGAGTTGGAATGCATCGCTGCCGGTAGTGGAGTGAGCCTCGTCATGTCGCGCACGCAGTATAGCACAGGTTGGCAGGAATGCCTGCGCCGGCCGGATGGGTGGCAGTACCAGGGTACCAGGCGTGGACCGGGTCAGGCACGTTGCGTGGCGGTTGGTATGGGGTGTGCCAGCCAGGACCGATGGGCCAGGGGAAGGCGTGCGTTGGGTGAGCTCGAGCGTTGTGCGCACCGAACCGGCGAGGGCGCAGGGCGGTTCAGCGAGGCCGGACCACGAGTGGACGCCAGGCCCTACACTATACAAAGTGTAGTGATGATGGAGCCAGACGCAAAGAACTGAGGGAACGGCTGTGCTGAGCAAGGGTGCGCCAGAAGAGATCCTGGAGCGGCCGGAGGGCTCGGCTCCCCGCCGGGGAGTTGGGGGAGGACGCGGCCAGCAGCCTGGGAAATGGGCGATGTTTGGGGTGGTGGCCATTGGCGTCTTCATGGCTACCCTGGACACGTCCATCGTCAATATCAGCCTGCCTGCCATCGCCACGGCGTTTCACCATGGGCTGGGTGGGCTGGTGGAGTGGGTCGTCATCGCGTACTTGATCGTCATCGCAGCGGTGCTGATCACAATTGGCCGGTTGGCTGACATTGTGGGGCACAAACCAATCTGGGTGACGGGACTGATCGTGTTCACGGCTGGCTCGGCGATCTGTGGGGCTTCGCCGACGCTGGAGTTTCTGGTTGCCGCACGGGCGCTTCAAGGGCTGGGCGGCGCGATGCTGATGGCGATTTCTCCCGCGATGCTGACTGGGGCGTTCCCCGCGTCGGAGCGTGGGCGCGCATTGGGGCTGAACGCGGTGACGGTGGCGCTGGGGGTGAGCGTGGGGCCGACCCTGGGGGGATTCATTACCCAGAACTTCACCTGGCGCTGGATCTTCTATGTGAACGTGCCAGTGGGGATCGTGGGCATTGTGACCGCACTGATGGTGCTGCGCTGGCAGCGGGGAGCGAGACGAGGCCGCTTCGATCCGCTGGGGGCGGTGTTGCTGGCATTGGGGTTGTTGGCGCTGACGCTGGCGCTCTCGTTTGGCCAGGAGTGGGGATGGACGTCCACGAGAGAGATTGCGCTGCTGGTGGGCGCGGTGGCCGCGTTTGTGGTGTTCGCATGGGTCGAGATGCGCGTGCCGGATCCCGTGGTGGATCTCACCTTGTTCCGCAACCGAGTGTTTACGTCGGCGGGATTGAGCAGTCTCTTGAGTTTTATGGCGCTGTTCGCGGTGAGTTTCCTGATGCCGTTCTATCTGGAAGAGTTGAGGGGATTCTCGACGGAAGAGGCAGGGCTGTTGCTGACGCCGCTGCCTGCGGCGCTGGCGCTGGTGGCGCCTGTGAGCGGGTTGCTGGCGGACCGCTTCGGGACGCGGTGGCTGGCGGCGAGCGGCCTGGCGCTGGGATGCGCGGGGTTGGCGCTGCTGGCGCAGCTGGGCACACATTCGTCGCCACTGGACATCGCGTGGCGCCTGGGGGTGATCGGGATAGGACAGGGGCTGTTTCAATCACCGAACAATAGTGCACTGATGGGGGCAGCACCGAGGAATCGGCAAGGCGTCGCGTCAGGGTTTCTGGCGACCTTGCGTGTGATGGGGCAGACCTTGAGCGTCGCGCTGGCGGGGGCGGTGTTCGCGTCGGGTGGGGGCACAGCGGCTGGGCAGTTGCTGGTGTCACATGAGCATGGGGTGACATTGAGCGCGAGCCAGGTAGCGGCGCTGCAAGCCGTGTTTCTGGCGGCGCTGCATCGTGCGTTCATCGTGTGCGCCATCATCGCGGCAGTGGGTATTTTCGCATCGCTGGTGCGTGGCAAGCAAGATCGGCCCGAGCCTGGCGTTGCGCGCGCCGGGGAAGCACACCAGGCACGAGATACGCGCGAGACGCGCTACGAACCGGTGGGGATGGAGTAGCAGTAGACGTTTCCGGCGACGGAGCCGCTGAGCACGGAGCCGCGAGCGATGGACACGCCCCCCCAGGCGGGGCCCGGTTGGGGAGCGCTCCAGAGGACCTGGCCAGAGCTGACGGCATAGGCGACGAGCTTATCCTGCTGGGCCACGAAGAGGACGCCGCCGCTCGTGCTGGTGGCGCTCACGACCTGTGAAGTGGTGCATTGGCGCCAGATGACGGCGCCGGTGGTGGCGTCGAGCCCCCAGACCGCGCCCTGGCCGCAAGCTCCATCCAGCGTAGGGCCGCCCGCGACGAAGACGATGCCGTTGGCATACGTAGGCGGTGAGAAGATGCCACCCGAGCCGAGGTAGCCGGACGGAGCGATCTGGCGCTGCCACGCGAGGTGGGGGTTACCGTGAGCCTGGGCCGGTGGATTGAGGCCGTAGACAATTCCGGCTTTGTTGCCGGCGACGATGTACTCGTTGCCGCCCGTGGTGAAGATGACGGGGCCCTCGCCGAAGTCGCAGTCGCACTGGTCGTTGGTGACGGCGGTGTATTGCCAGAGCGTGGCGCCGGTGTTCCAGTCGAGTGCGACGATGGCATCCTGTTGGGCATCGCTGATGCCGCCCTGGGTGGTACCTGCTGGTTGCTGGCAAGGGTTGCCCGTGGTGGCGATGATGGCGTTCTCAGTCGGGTCGGCGCTGAGCGAGGACCAGACACTGCCGCCGAGGCTGCCAGCGGGGACCATATAGTGTGTCCAAATGTTGGCGCCCGTAGCGGGATTGAAGGCGAAGACAGCCCCGCGGACGCAGGGGTTGTCGTCGTGGGAGGCGATACCGATATAGACCATGCCGTTGGCGATCAGAGGCGAGCTCCAGGTGAACGCTCCCGTGTTAGGGTCGCCGAGCTGGACGTTCCAGAGACCCTGATGTGTGGCGGTGTCGACGGCATATATGCGGCCGTCAGGAGAGCCGTAATAGGCGATGCGGGTGGTGGGGTCAATGGCGACGGAGGAGAAGAGGGTGGAGGGCTCATTGGCAACGTCGTCGTAATGCCACATCTCGGCACCAGTACGGAAATCGAGGGCGTGGAAGGAATGGCCGGAGGTCACGTAGACGACGCCGTCGAGCTCGGCGGGAGTGGACTCGAAGGGGTGATACCCGTAGACCCAGGTGTTCACCCAGCGCGTCTTGAGCTGGGCGACGTTGGCTGCCGTGATTTGACCGTCGGTGTTGGCGCCCGTTCCGTACACGTCCGAGCGGTACATGGTCCAGTCGGTGCCAGCGGGAAGCGGCACCGGCGTGGCGGTGGGGGATGGCGTTGGGGTGGGAGGGATGGTCGGGCTGGGAGTTACGGTCGGGGTGGTCCGCGCCAGGCTCGTAGGGGCGTTCGAGTGGACGAGAACCAATACGCTCAAGGTGCCCGCGACGAGCGTGATCAGCGCAACCCCGATGATGGCCATCGCCCACACGTGTTGCCGAAAGACGCGCATCGTCAGCCTCCCCTCCACCCAGAACCACCGAGCATCCTGTGCAGAGTTGAGCGACCCGCGTCGTGCGGCCGGCTGTGACAGGCAAGTGATCGCAGTAAGGCGTGGCGATATTGCTGTGTTCAGGTTCAGTATACAGACTGCGTCAAGTGTGGTTGGTTCTGTGGATGATGCCAAGCAGATCTTCAGCAAGGGTGCGCAAAAGGAGCGGACGGGCGGTCCGGGGGAAGAAGTGGTCGCCAGGGAGCAGGCGCAAGCGGAAGGTGTGGCGCGTATGCACTCGCCAGGCGGCGAGCGCGTCCGGGGCGGTGGCGGGGTCGTCGAGGCCACCAAACACAGAGATAGGGCAGGCAAGCGGCGCATCAGGTAGATGCGTGTAGGTTTCGCACAGGGTGATATCGGCCCGCATGATGGGCAGAAGCACGCGCATCATGCCAGCGTCGCCTATGATCTCGCGAGGCAGGCCGTTGAGCCGGCGGATGGCCGCGACGAATGCCGCATCGGGCAAGGTGTGCACGGGCGGATCGGGCGGGGGAAGGTGGGGGGCGCGGAACGCGGAAAGGAAGAGGTGGGCGGGGCTGGGAGAGCCCGCACGGCGGAGGTAGCGGGCAAGCTCAAAGGCGATGAGCGCGCCCATGCTGTGGCCGAAAAAAGCGAATGGACGATCCAAGAAAAGGGTGATGTCGCGAGCCAGCGCAGGCAGCAGCGTGGTCAGGTTGGAGATGAGCGGCTCACCGTATCGCGTTTCATGGCCTGGCAACTGGATGGCGCATAGCTCGACCTCGGGCGAGAGGAATGCTGGCCACGGGCGAAAGGTGGAGGCTCCACTCCCCGCGTGGGCAAAGCAGAACAGACGCACGACCGCCGACAGGTTGGGGCTGAGTCGGAGGATGGTGCGATTCAGCGGGAGTGGGTGAGCGACCATTGTCACAGCCTCTGTCCACCAGGCGTGAGCACGGGAACACCGGTCATGTGTTGGAGCGGCGCGTGGTGGGCGCACCATCCGGCGTATTGCCGGCGGCAACAGGCAGCGCGGGGCGTGGAGACGTGGCGGTCGGCTGTGCGAGGCTCTGGGTAAGCAGCGCTCGCAACGACGAGAGGAACGCGCGAGCGAGCGCGGCGATGGTGGCGCGCTTGTGGATGCGCCCGCCGTACGTCCACTCGGCCTGCAGCTGTCCGTCCGCGACGAAGCAGGTGAGCTCGACGAGGTAGGGACGCTCGCCCCGCGGGCCGTGGGTCGCACCCGGAGAGTCGGCGGAGCGCTGGAAGAGCGTGGACGCGGCGAAGGTCTGATCGAGCTGGCCGAGGTAGTTGAAGCAAACTTCGGCGTGCGGAAGCATGCGCATGCGCTCGGCGATCTCGGGGTTTGGATGCAGATAGCGAAGGATGCCGTAGCCAATGCCGCGGCCAGGAACGCGGCGCAGCTGGGTTTTGACAGCGCGCAGAGCCTGGCGAGGTGAAGCAGAGGGGTTGACCGTGAGGTGGACGGGATAGATCGCGGTGAACCACCCAACCGTACGCGAGAGGTCCACGTCATCGAACAGCGGCTCGCGGCCATGATGCTCGACGTCTATCAATGCGTCGGGGGCGCCGGTCCATTGGCTGAGCGCCTGAGCCAGCGCGGCAGTGAGGATGTCGTCGATCCGGGCCTGCAAGGCGCGGGGAGCGCGCTCGATCAGCGTGCGCGTCTCTTTTGCCGTGAGGGCGACGGAGAGGGTGCGCGCGTGTCCTTCCACATTGGCACCGGCACTGTCGGTGGGCAGGGAGGGCACCGCCGGCACGGCAAGCCAATGGTCCAGCTCGCCAAGGAGGGCGTCCGAGTGCGCGTATTCCAGGAGGTGGCTGGCCCACGTCTGATACGAGGCGCTACTGGGGGGAAGCTGGACGGGAACGTCCGCGGACACCTGCTGGTATGCGGTCTGGAGGTCTTCCAGCAGGAAGCGCCAGGAGACACCATCCACGGCCAGATGGTGGATGACCCAGAGCATCTGGCTGGGAATCGCGGGGCCGAGGTCGAAGACGGCGACACGCATGAGCGGGCCGTCGGCGAGGCTGAGGCTGGACTGGATGCTATCGGCGGTCCGCTGAATGGCGCGACGCTGCTCGGCGGGGGAGAGCGCGGAGAGGTCCACGAGGGTAACCACGGCCTGGTCGTTGTCACCCTGGCCGTACCACTGGCGCCACGTTGTACCCTCCGGTGCGAAGCGCAGCCGGAGCGTGTCGTGATGGGCGATGAGGTGACGCAGAGCGGCTTCGAGGCGGCCGACATCCAGCGGCTGGCGCAGGTCGAGGAGCAGCGCCTGGTTCCAGTGATGGGGCTCGGGAAGATGCTGGTCAAACAGCCAGCGCTGGATGGGGGTGAGGGGGAAGGCGCCAGCCGCGTCGTCTAGGCGTGGCTCAGCAGGGGTGGGGGCGCCAGCCACCGCCGCCATCTCGGCGATGGTCTGGGCCTGGTACATCTGGCTGGGAGTGATGTGGACGCCGGCCTGATTGGCGCGCGCGACAATCTGGATGCCCAGAATGGAGTCACCACCAATCTCGAAGAGGTTGTCGTGGATGCCAACGCGCGGCCGCCCCAGGACCTCGGCCCAGATGCTGGCGAGCGTCTGTTCCACGGGCGTGCGCGGGGCTGCGTAGTCCGCATCGCCAGCGAGGTCATAGGTCGGAGCGGGGAGGCCGCGGCGATCTACCTTGCCATTGGGAGAGAGCGGGAGCGCACTTAGCGACACAAACGCGGACGGCACCATGTATTCAGGCAGCCGTTCGCGCACGTGCGCGACCAGCGCCTGGTGGGTCAGCGTCGTGTCGCCCTCGGGGACCACATAGGCGACGAGGCGCTTTTCGCCGGGAGCGAGCTGGCGCGCGATGACGACCGTCTGGCGCACGTTGGGGTGCTGCTCCAGGACGGTCTCGATCTCGCCGAGCTCGATGCGGAAGCCGCGCAGCTTGACCTGATTATCGCCGCGGCCCATGAATTCGATATTCCCATCAGGGAGGTAGCGGGCGAGGTCGCCCGTCCGGTAGAGTAGCGCACCAGGCTCGTCACTGAAAGGATGGGGCACGAACCTGGCGGCGGTCAGGTCGGCGTCGTTGACGTAGCCCGCACCGACGCCCGCGCCGCCAATGCAGAGCTCGCCGACGGCACCGACCGGGAGCAGCTGGAGGTGGGCATCCAGGATGAACAGCTCGACGTTGTAGATGGGCTTGCCGATGGGCACGACGGCCGGGTTGGACTGGGGATCAGGATCCAGACGGTACGCGGCGCAGATGTCGGTACACTCGGTCGGCCCGTAGGTGTTGACGATCTCGGCGTGGCAGTGGGGCGAGGCCATCCAGTCCGCGAGGCGTGGGACGGAGATGGGCTCGCCGCCGAGAAAGACCGCGCGAAGCGTTGCGAGGCGCTGGTACGCGGCCGGGTCGGCGGCCTCCACGAGGGGATACAAGCCGCTGGGCGTGCAGTTGAGCAGCGTGACTCGGCTTTCCACGATGGTGCGGGCGATGGCAGTGGGGTCGTAGTGTTGGGATGCGAGCAGGTGAAGCGTGCCGCCCACGAGCAGCGGCGCATAGATATTCTTCTGGGTAAGGTCGAAGCTGAGCGAGGTGACCAGCAGGGCGTGGTCCGCGGCGGTGATGGAGAAGTCGGTCACGAACCAGTGGAGCAGATTGACGAAGCCGCGATGGTAGACACCCGCGCCTTTCGGCTCGCCAGTGGAGCCGGACGTGAAGATGACGTACATGAGGTCGTCGGCGGTCACGCCACTGACGACATTCTTCTCAGGCTCCTGTGCGATGGTGGCCCACATCTCGTCCAGGGCGATGGCGCGCGCTTCGGCGGTGGGGAGGCGATCGGCCAGGCGGCGGTGAGTGAGCAGGATGGAGATGCGCGCTCCGTGGATCATGGCGGCGAGGCGGTCGGCGGGATACGTGGGGTCGAGGGGAACGTAGGCCCCGCCAGCCTTGAGGATCGCCAGGAGGCCGACGACGACGTCTACGGAGCGCTCCATACACAGGCCAACGCGCACCTGCGGGCCGACGCCCTGCTTGCGCAGGTAACGCGCAAGCTGGTTGGCGCGGCGATTGAGCTCACGATACGTGAGCCAGGTGTGGTCGCAAACGACGGCGACCGCATGCGGAGTGCGCTCGACCTGCGCTTCGATGAGCTGATGAACGCAGACGTCCTCAGGGGCGATGTGGGCCGTGTCATTCCACGTCACCCGCAGCTGCCGGCGCTCGGCCGGGGTCAGCAGCGGCAGCGTGGAGACGCGCTGAGAGGGATCGTCAATGATGCTCTCCAGCATCGTCTGGTAGTGGCCGAGCATGCGGGCTATGGTGGTGTCGTCGAAGAGGTCAGTATTGTATTCGAGCGATATGCCCAGGTCGTCCTCCACCGCGCCGACAGTGAATGTAAGGTCAAACTGGGCGGAGCGGCGGTCCAGCGGGATGGGTTCAGCGGTAAGCCCCCCCAGAGTCCAGCGGCCCCAGGACTCGCGCAGGGCGAAGGGGGTGAGGTCGACGCCGCCGAGATGCGGGGCGCGCTGGACGGTGAACATGACGTTGAAAATGGGCGAGCGGCTGGGGTCGCGGACCGGCTGCAGGCGCTCCACAAGCAGGCTGAAGGGGAATGCCTGGTGATCGAGCGCCGCCAGCACCTTCTCGCGCAGCTGGCGCAGCAGGTCGGCCGCGGTGGGATCGTCGGTGAAGTTGGCGCGGATGGCGACGGGATTGACGAAGTAGCCGGCAAGGGACGCCAACTCGGGCCGGTCGCGGCCGGCAGTGGGCGAGCCGACGATGATGTCGGGCTGGCCGGTATAGCGATGGAGCAGCGTTTGGAAGGCGGCCAGTAGGGTGGTGTACAGCGTGACGCCGCGGCTTTGGCTGAAGGCTTTGAGCCGGCGCGTGAGGTCGGGGCCGAGCAGCATGCCCCGTGATGCCCCGTGATAGGTCTGGGCGGGAGGCCGCGGCCGATCGGTGGGCAGGTCGAGCGTGGGCAGCTCGCCGGATAGCGCGCGCCGCCAGTAGGACCAGTGCCGCTCGCCTTCGGCGCCCGCGAGCATGTCTGCCTGCCAGCGAGCGAAGTCGGTATAGCGCAGGGAGGGCGGCGGCAGATGGGCCGCGTGACCCGCGTGCGCGGCGCTGTAGAGAATGTCCAGCTCGTGGAGCAGGACGGCAAGTGACCAGAAGTCGGCGATGATGTGGTGCATGGCGAGCAGAAGGATGTGCTCGCGCGGGGAGCGGCGGTAGACAATGACGCGGAAGAGGGGGGCGCGCGCCAAATCGAAGGGGCGATGCGCTTCCTCGTGGAGCGCCTGGGTGAGCGCTGCCTCGCTCCAGTCCGCGGCGTCCTCCTCATACAGGGGCAGGGGCACGTGCGGCGCCACGCGCTGGACGGGCGCGCCGCGCACGGCGATGAACGACGTGCGCAGCGATGCATGGCGCTCGATCAGCGTCTGAAACGCCCGGCGCAGCGCGGAGACGTCAAGGTGTCCGCGGATGCGGATGGCGCCGGGCAGGTTGTAGGCGGAGCTTTCTGGAGCCAGCTGGTGCAGGAACCACAGGGATTGCTGGCCATACGAAAGGGGATGGTCGCCGTGGTCCGCGTGAGGCGCGGCGGCGAGGAGTGGTGGCGGCGGCGTGGGCTGGCTGGGCGCGGGCGCCTCCAACCGAGCGAGGACCTCTGCCGCGAGCTGGGCCGGGGTATGGTCGTCGAGGAGACTCGCGACTGGAAGCTCGATGGAGAGCGCGGTCTCGATGGTGTTTCTGAGCTCGATGGCGGTCAGGGAATCGAGGAGGCCGCTAAGAGGGGTGTCGGCGTTGATCTCGGAGGCCGCGACGCGAAGGGCCTCGGCCACCTGGCGCACGAGATAGGACGTGAGCAGGGCCTGGCGCGCCTCGGCGGGCGTCTGCTCGATGGTCTCAATGGTGAGGGCAGGCTCGTCAGGGGAGGCAGCCTCGGCGTCGTCCACGGTGGCGGTGAAGACGGCGTCGAGTGTGCCCGCGAGGAAGCGAGAGCGGCATGCACGGCGCTGAATCTTGCCGCTGGAGGTCTTGGGGATGGCGCCTGGTCGGAGCAGAACGACGGCATGCGCCTGGAGCTGGTGCTCGCGAGCGATAGCCTGGCGTATGGTGGCGGCGACATCGGCGAGGTCGAGCTGGCGGAAGTGGCGATCCACCTCCTGCACCACGACCAGCCGCTCTTCGCCAGCGATCTCGACGGAAAAGGCGGCACCAGCACCGGGTCGGAGAGAGGAATGGCTTTGCTCGGCGGTCAGCTCGATGTCCTGGGGATAGTGGTTGCTGCCGCGAATGATGATGAGATCCTTGAGGCGGCCGGTGATGAACAGCTCCTCGTCGAGGAGGAAGCCGAGGTCGCCAGTGCGCAGGAACGTGGTGTCGCCGAGCTCGGGGAGACGGGCATGGAAGGTCTCCGCGGTCTCCTCGGGACGCTGCCAGTAGCCATGGGCGACGCTGGGACCAGCGACCCAGATCTCGCCGACCTGGTCCGGGGGGCAGGGCACAAGGGTCTCGGGATTGACAATGGCAACGTGCTGACCGGGGGCGCAACGGCCACTGCTGACCAGCGTCTGCGCGTCGGCGGCGCCGGCGGCGCCGGCGGCGGGCAGCACCGAGTTATGCGCGAGCGCCTCGCGCTGGAACGAGCGAGCAACAGGCAAAACATCTGGATGGCTGCCCGAGACCATCAAGGTGGCCTCCGCAAGACCATAGCAGGGGTACAGCGCCTCAGGACGCAAGCCATATGGAGAGAACGCGTCGAGAAAGCGCTGTAGGGTGGCATGCTGGATGGGCTCAGCGCCAGAGAAGGCGACCCTCCACTGGCTCAAGTCGAGATCGGCGGCTTGCTCAGGTGTGATCTTGGTGGCGCAGAGCTCGAAGGCGAAGTTGGGGCCCCCGCTCGTATGCGCGCGATAGCGCGAGACCGCCTGGAGCCAGCGAGCAGGCTTCTGCAAAAAGGACACAGGCGACATGAGGACACAGCGCGAGCCCAGGTAGAGGGCCTGGAGCACATTCCCAATCAGTCCCATGTCGTGGTACATCGGTAGCCAGCACACAAAGTCGGAGTCTTCGGTATGGTGGCACAACGCTTCGATGACGCGCTCATTGTCGATGATGTTGCCGTGCGTCACCATGACGCCCTTGGGCGCGGCGGTCGAGCCCGAGGTGTACTGGAGGAAGGCGAGCGTGTCGCCAGTGATCCTGGGCTGGCGCCAGGCGTCCGGGTCGGGAGCAGACAAGTCGTCGGTCGAAAGCCAATGTAGGACCGCGAGATCAGGATGCTGCGCGAGGCGCTGGCGCACGCTGGCGAACATCTGCGCGGTGGAGAGTGCGAACCGAGCCTGGGCATCGGAGACGATGGCCTGAATGCGCGGCATAGGCTTGTTGGGAGGAGGTGGGTAAGCGGGAACGGCAACGACGCCAGCGTACAGGCAGCCAAAGAAAGCGGCAATGTAGTCGAGGCCGGGAGGAAAGAGCAAGAGGGCACGCTCACCGGTGGCGCCGAGGGATTGCAAATGAGCGGCAATGGCACGGGCGCGGCGGTCCAGCTCACGGTATGTGAGATTATCCTCCCTTGTCTCCCCGTCGAGGAGGAAGGTGTAGGCGGTGCGGTCGGGCTGGTGTTGCGCCCTCCAGCGGAGGATGTCGACGAGGGTGCGACGGGAGAGGTTGGCGGATGTTGGCCGCGGCGTCGTGCTCATGGACCGGGCTCCGTGCAGCTGTTGACGAGGAAAAGGACTAAACGTGGCCAGCGGCTTCCCGGGCCTGGGGGGGCGCGGCGCGAAAGCGCGCCAGCAGCCGATGGCATAACAGAGTGGCTTGCCACCAGCCATACAGATCGGGCCGCGGATTACAGTGGCGTATGAGAGACACAAATCACTAGACCTGCCCGTCCTTCCTACTCTAGGTTCGTCTGGTGGTAGTGAGAGGCGAGTGACGATGCCATGTGCGCCGGGTGCGCGACGTGTGGATGTCTGCTGCCATTTATGCCAATAGTAAGCGCACGGCGGAGGGCACCTGAACTAGAGTAGCTGACTGTCTGAGTGCTGTCAAGAGCGGGAAACCACGAGGTTCCACCCACGATGGGGGGCGGGGCGTGCAGTGCGTCCACCAGACAGGCGTCCACCAGACGCCCCGACGGCTCAGGCGAGCAGCGTGCGCCTGCTGACCCCCCCCATGCGTGGTGGAACCGCTGACCGGCTGCGCGGGTACACGTCCAGGGCAGGGTGGGGCTCGGGGCAGGATGGGGCTCGGGCCAGGCTACGCGTGGCCTGGCGCAAGCATGTGGAGTAAGCTTGCGCACTAGGCTGGTTACAATAGCTGCGTTCTCACGTCCATAATGTTGACAGATAAAGGAAGCTCGACTATGATGGCGAGCGCCAGGCAGTGTGAGAGTGTGTGGCGCATTACTCATGGGGCTATCGCAGAGGACGTGTTGGGGCGGAATCCGGGTGAACGCGGACGGCAGGATGCCACCTATGGAGTCCTATTGCCGCGAGCGTCACCAAGGCAAGTACACTGGATTTCGTGGGAGAACGCTAGGCTGCATCATCGGCGACATCGAGCCATGCGACATTATCCGTCTCCTGAGCCACCGATCCAGCGCACTGCCTGAATTATCCCGGGATTGCTCTATGGGACGAGCGTGTTACCTGGGACATGGTGAGGTGCGACATGCAATGGCAGCCTGGACGGCCAGATCAACAACAATGGGCACAGCAGGGACAGACCGAAGGGCGCGCCTCGACGCCAACGGCGATGCCGCAGCGCCGCGCGAGCGCGACTCAGGAGCAGCGCGGCGTCTGGGGCTGGTGGGTGCGTTTGACAACGCCTACCATACGTCCAGAGATGGCAGATGACCGCCGTGCGCGCGAGCATCAACGGCGGGCCGAGCTGACGAGTGTCGTGGCGCCCTTCGTACTGCTCTCGACCGCACTGTTGGCACAGCAGGCATTGGTGGACCCCGTCACCGGCGCGGGAGTAATCGCGTCGTGCCTGATGCTCGTGTGCGCTCTATTCCTGAATCGGCTGGGCGCGCAGGGACCCGCGGCATTGCTGCTCGTTCTGGGCATTGACATCCCCGTCGAGGGGACCATCATTTCGGCACACGGCGGCCTGGGCGCGGCGTGGCTGCCGGCATTCGACCTGTTCGTCATTCCACTCATCGCGGCCGGATTCCTATTGTCGCGCCGCTTTATCCCCGCAGTCGTCGCGTTGCACATCGCCGTCATTCTGGGAGACTTCTACTTCTTACCCAAAAACCCCGATCTCACGCCACTGATTCAAGTGTGGGGAGTGGGGGTAGTCTTCCAGCGCGCGCTCATCATCCAGGTGCTGGGGGGCGTGCTGGGATTCGTGGCAGCACGCAGCGTGGACCAGGCCATCGCCCGAGCGGATCGCGCGGAGGACCTGGCGGCGATGGAACACGAGCTGGTGGAGCAGAAGCGGCAGCTCGACGAAGGCATCCGCAAAATCCTGGAGACGCACGTGCGAGTCGCCAATGGCGACTTCAACGCGCGAGCGCCGCTCAACCCAGACAATGTTCTCTTTCAGATTGCGTCGTCGCTCAATACCCTGCTGAACCGGCTCGGTCGGGCGTCACAGGCGGAGCACATTCTGCAACGGACCATCGCGGAGGTGGGACGGCTGCGCGATTCGCTCCTCGCGGCGCGAGCCGGACGGCAACCGCTGTGGCCAGCGCCCAGCGGAACGCCGGTGGATGGGCTGATTGAGGTGCTGGCGATGCCGGCGCCGATGCGACCAGGACAATCGATGCAGCTGTCCGGAGCGGATCAGGCAGGCGGTCAGACAGGTGGGCTGCCACCCATGGGGTATCCAAACCAGCTCATGCCGAGCGGTCCGCTCGCGCCTGGCGCTCGGGGGATGACAGGGCCGTCCTCTGGCCCACAAGGGCGGCGGCCAGAGGGAATGGCACCGCATTCCGGACCGGGAGGGCCGTCCTCGGAGAACCCGTGGACGCTGCCAGACATGCCGCCCCTGCCGGACTGGCTGTCGCCAGACGATCCCAACAGCCGGCGGGGGTGACGCCCCTCGCCTGGCCCCTCCCCCACCGCTGCGTAAGTGGGTTGGACGACCTTGGCGGGCCGTGCGTGCTACAATGCGAGGTAATGCGTGCCGGCAACCCACTGGCGATGGTCAGCGATGGGAATGCCGTGCGCGGCGACTCGCATAGCCTGCACTGGAGGACTCCTCGTGACCAGCGATGGCACGTCTGGCAGCGGCCCGTCGTCAACCACCCCATCCACGACATCCACAGGCACCGACGTGACCGCGGCGGGCGTTCAGCTCGATTCGATCGATGCCGTACAGCGGGCGCTGGCCAGCAGACACTATATCGCCGATCGAGGCCTGGCGACGGCGATCTATCTCGCACTCAAGCGCAACAAACCGCTGCTGCTGGAGGGCGAGCCAGGGGTGGGCAAGACGGAAGTGGCGCGTGTGCTGGCCGATGTGCTGGAGACGCGGCTCATCCGGCTGCAATGCTATGAGGGCATAGACCAGTCCACGGCGGTGTACGAGTGGAACTATGCGCGACAGCTGCTGGCGATCCGGTTGATGGAGGCGCAAGGACACGAGAACGGAGCGAGGCCGGCGGGAAGCCAGGTGGGCGACGTGTTCAGCGCGGAGTATCTGATTCGCCGGCCGCTGTTGCAGGCGATCGATGCCGCGAACGAGCGGGCGCCGGTGCTGCTGGTGGACGAGCTGGACCGCGCGGATGAGGAGTTCGAGGCGTACCTGCTGGAGCTGTTGGGCGACTTTCAGGTGACGGTGCCGGAGCTGGGCACATTGCGAGCGGCGGTGCCGCCGGTGGTGGTGCTGACCTCGAACCGGACGCGTGAGATCCACGATGCCCTGCGGCGGCGCTGCCTCTATCACTGGATCGAGTACCCGACGCTGGAGAAAGAATACGCCATCGTCGTGGCGCGGGTGCCGGAGGCGCCGGAGCATCTCGCGCAGCAGGTAGTGAGGTTCGTGCAGGCGCTGCGCGGAGAGGATCTGTTCAAGGCGCCGGGTGTAGCCGAGACGCTGGATTGGCTGGCGGCGCTAGTGACGCTGGGGCAGACGGAGCTGAGCGAGGGGGCGGTGCGCGACTCGATGGGTGCGCTGCTGAAGTACCAGGACGACATCCAGAAGGTGCAGTCTGGGGGCCTCTTGAGCAAGCTGATCGAGAAGGTACGCGGGGGGCCGCACCACTAGAGTCCCCGCCTCCGGCCCCTCTGCCTTGCGATGGAGAGGGGCGTTGGGGTGTGAGTGCGACGAAGGACGCTGGCGAGGGCGAGCGAGATGGCGAGCACAGACAAGCCGGCGATGGTGCCGTGGCAGGCGGGAGATGTGGCGGAGCTGACCGCCGAGGAGCACGAGCGCGGCGGGCTGCTGCTAGCGCGCATCGTGGACTTCGCGCGCCTGCTGTGGGAGCTGGGGCTGGACGTCGGTCCGGGGCGTGTGGTGGACGTAGCGCGCAGCCTGCCACTGATTGATCTGAGCAAGCGCGACGACTTCTACCTGCTGCTCAAGACGAGCCTGCTCTCGAAGCACGAGCAGGAGGCGACGTTCGACGGCGCGTTCGCCTATTTCTGGCGCGCGGGGACCGCACGCGGAGGCGCCGCGGGGAACCAGGCGCAGCAGGGCCAGGAGCGCGAGCGGCGCGGGCTGGCGCTGCCACACCACCGGCGGCCCGAGACGGGGAACGAGACATCGCGCGTGGTACTGCACCAGATCGGGCAGCGGCATCCGGCGTCGCGGCTGGCGCAGGCGCGCCAGCGCCAGGTGAAGGACGAGGAGGACGACGAGGCGGCGGGCACACGCGCGTACAGCGCGGCCGAGGCGCTGCGGCACAAAGACTTCGAGCACTATTCCTGGGACGAGCTGCAAGAGGCGAAGCGCCTGATGGCGGAAGCGCGGTGGCGGCTGGGGGAGCGCGTGTCGCGGCGCACGCGGCCGTCGCGCCGTGGGGAGCATCTAGACTTGCGGCGCACGTTTCGGCGGAGCCTGCGCACGGGGGGCGAACCGGTGCAGCTGGCGCGGCGTGTGGTGCGGATGAAGCCGCGCCCGCTGGTGATTCTGTGCGACATCAGCGGCTCGATGAGCCTGTACTCACGGCTGCTGCTGCACTTCGTGCATACCGTGTCAAACGGCCTGGCGAACGTGGAGACGTTTGTGTTTGGGACGCGGCTCACGCGCATCACGCGGCAACTGGCGCGGCGCGACGTGGACGACGCGGTGCGCGATGTGAGCAAGTCGGTGCAGGATTGGTCCGGGGGCACGCGCATCGGCGACTCACTGCGCACGTTTAACTATCGCTGGGCGCGGCGGGTGCTGGGCCGGGGCGCGGTGGTGCTCGTGATCAGCGACGGCTGGGACCGCGGAGACACGCGCGTCCTCAGCGAGGAGATGGCGCGGCTGCAGCGCAGCTGTCACCGGTTGATCTGGCTGAATCCGCTGCTGGGCCAGGAGGACTACCGGCCGGTGACGGCTGGCATGCGGGCGGCGCTGCCGTACATCGACAACTTTCTGCCGGGCAACAATCTGGAAAGCTTGCTGGCGCTGGGGCGGCTGCTGCACCAGGTGGACGGGCATCGGCGGCCGGCGCGCTCCGGGCAGAGGCCAGTGGTCGGGGGCACACGCGCTGGTTGAGCGTGTCGCGCGTTGTATCTGGTGGGGGTGCGTGGGGCCGAGAGGAGTGCGGCGCGGTGCCGGTCATCACGAGTGTCATCAATCTGAAGGGCGGCGTGGGCAAGACGACGCTCACGGTGGCGCTCGCCCACTATCTGGCGCTGGAGCATCGCCGGCGGGTGCTGGTGGTGGACCTGGATCCGCAGACCAACGCGACGGTGTCCTTGATCCCGGAGCATGACTGGAAGGCGCGGGATGGGCGGGGGCAGACGCTGTACGGCCTGTTCCGCGATCTGCTGGACGGGACGCGGCACTTCGATCCACGGCAGGCGATTGTGCCCAATGTATCTAACGTGGGCGGCGGCATCTATGGGTTGGACCTGCTGCCGTGCAGCATCCGGCTGATCAGCATTCAGGATGACGTGACGCGGCTGGCGCAGCCGGGCATGGCGCTGAGCACGCCGGTGACGGCGCTGCGGGAGCGGCTGGGCGAGGCGCTGCCGGCGTACGATCACGTGCTGATGGACTGCCCGCCCGCGTTGGGAGTGATCACGCAGAGTGGACTGCTGCTGAGCGATTATTTTCTGGTGCCCGTAGTGCCGGATATCCTCTCGCTGCAGGGAGTGTTGCCGGTGCTGGACCTGATTGCGAATTTCGGGAAACAGGCAGGGCGAGCGATCGCGCCGCTAGGAACGGTGGTGTCGAAGTACAATGGACGCAGCCCGCTGCACACGCGGATTCTGGACGAGCTGCGACGCGGGTCACGCGGGGGCATTTACCCGCCACTGTTCGAGACACTGGTGCCAGAGTCGGGGCCGATCGCCGAGGCAGCGGACGTGTACACGCAGGTGCGGACGCTGCCTCAGAAGTACCGGTCGGCGCATAAGACGCTGAGCGCGCTCACGCGAGAGTTTGTGGTGCGGGCGGAACGCGCCAGCGGGGTAGCGGAGATCGCGCGCATGGACCGTGACCTGCGGGCGTCGCTCGAGCGGCAGCCGCTGTGGTCGCGCGGGACGAAGCGCGCGGGTCGGGCCACCTGATCGGGGGCAGATGGCGATATTCTCGACGAAATGTGTGGACAGTTGAGCCAGATTCGGCTAGGATGGTACGAACTGAAACGCGTCTTTCCGCGCCCACCCACAGGTGGCGCTAATATGCTGGGCACCGAGCAGCACGGTGGAGGTCAGGTAGCATGGCTGTCGTGACGAGTGTGATCAATCTCAAGGGCGGCGTGGGCAAGACGACGATTACGGTCGCGCTCGCCCACTACCTGGCCGGGGAACATGCCAAACGGGTGCTGGTGATCGATCTCGATCCACAGACGAACGCGACAATCTCGCTCGTGACGGAGCGACGCTGGCGCGAGCGGGACCAGGCGGGGCAGACGCTGTATCAGCTGTTCAAGGACCAGCTGGATGGGACACAGGTGTTCAACGCGGCCGAAGCGATTATGCCGCGGGTATCGAACATCGCCGGGGGGGTGCCGGGCCTGGACCTGCTGCCGTCTAGCATTCGCCTGCACCGCATTCAGGACAAGATCACCAAGATCGCGGACCTCGATACGTTCCGCTCCGGCCCAGTGTTCGCGCTGCGAGATGCGCTGCGGCCCATCCTGACGCACTACGATCACGTGCTGATCGACTGCCCGCCGAATCTCGGCGTGGTGACGCTGAACGGCATCGCCATCAGCCGCTATTTCTTGATTCCGGTAGTGCCCGACATCCTCTCGACGCTGGGCGTGCCGCTGGTGCTGGATCGCATGGCGGACTTCGCCTTGCGGGCACAGCACGAGATCTTCGGCCTGGGCATCGTGGTGTCGCGCTTCCGGCCGCAGAGCCGGCTGCACAAGCAGACGGTGGCGGACATGCGGCGCGACGCCATTCCGGGCATCCACCCACCGATCTTCAACACCATCATCGCGGAGGATCTGGAAGTGGCGGAGGCGGCGGACGTGGAAGAGCGGGTCGGATCGCTGAAGCAGAAGTTCGGTGGGGTAGGGCCGCACAAGCAGTTCAGCGCGCTGGCGGACGAGTATCTGCGGTACGTGGGGGGATAGTCGCGGCTATTGCGCCGGGCGGATGGCGAGCACGCGCAGAAGGTACTCGGGGGGCGTGCCGGGACGGACGAAGTCGCCGAACGTGTAGACTACGTCCACCGGGCCGAGGTCGCGGAGGGCGGGGAGCAGATGGCCCTGGCGGCTCCAGACGGCGATGCGCTCGGTGGTGCCTTCGCGCAGCGCAATGCGCAGGTTGCGCCCCTCGGGGCCACTGCGCCAGCAGCGGGCGATGCGGACGCGCGACGCGAGGAACGTGGGCGGGGGGAAGGCATTGCCGTACGGCGCGAGCTGGCGGATGGCCTCGTACGTCTCGGGCACGACACGCCGCAGCGGCAGACGGCAGTCGATGAGCAATTCCGCAGTGGCGGGGACCGGGAGCGGAGCGTCGACGGGAACCGCGTCGGCAGCGGGAGCGGCATCGGCTGGGGCAAGGAGCGCCGCCTCCAAGGGGAGCACGTCCATAGTGGGAACGGCGACGACAGCTGAGATGGCCAGGTCTTCGTCAGGTTGCGCCGGCTCTTCAGCAGCGAGCGTGGGCACATCTCCGGCCGCGATGACGTCCAGGGACGCGCGCGGCGCAGGCGCGGCGGCGCGGAGATGGTCCACGAGCGCCGGCAGAGCAGCCGTGGGCAACGTGAAGCCGGCCGCTTGAGCATGCCCGCCGAAGCGGCGGAAGAGGTCGGCGCGCGCCGCGAGAGCCTCGACGAGATTGAAGCCGGCCGGGCCCCGCACAGAGGCGCGGCATTCGTCGCCGTTGATGCTGGCGGCAATCACGGGGCGATCGAAGGCTTCGGCGAGCCTGCCGGCGACCAGACCGATGACGCCCAGCGGCCACCCCTCGCCTTGCGCCAGGAGGACGCGAGCGGCCGCGCTGTGGGGATCGGCCGCCTGCACTCGCGCCTGCCGGAGAGCCTGATCCATGACGAGGTCGGTGGCGCGCTGGCGCTCTTCGTTGAGGCGCTGAAGCATCTGGGCGAGGTGCGCGGCTTCGGCGGGGTCGTCGGCGACGAGGAGGCGCAGGGCGAGCATGGGGTCGCCCATGCGTCCGGCGGCATTGAGGCGTGGGGCGAGGGCGAAGGAGATATCGCGCTCGGTGATGTGGCCGACGTGGAGCCCGGCCTGGTCGGCCAGCGCGCGCAGGCCGGGCCGGGGGGCGGTGTTCAGGCGATCCAGGCCGGCGTGGACGAGCGCCCAGTTCTCGGGTGAGAGCGGCACGACGTCGCCGATGGTGCCAACGGCAACGAGATCGAGCAAAGCGGAAACGATGTCCGATGCCGGGGCAGGCGCGGCGGCGAGCAGAGACTCGGCGATACGAAAGGCGACGCCCACGCCTGCGAGGTCCTTGCCGGGATAGGGGCAGCTGGGCTGGCGTGGATTGACGATGGCGACGGCGGGGGCCATGGCGCCCTGTGGAGGATGGTGATCGGTAACCACGACGTCCACGCCAAGCGTCGCGGCGAGTTGGACTTCCTCGACGTTGGAGACGCCGCAATCGGTGGTGACGACGAGGGTGGCGCCCTCCGCGGCCAGCTTGCGGACGGCGGCCTCGTTGAGGCCGCGGCCATCGTCGTCGCGCGAAGGGATGTACGGGTGGGCGTCGAGCCCTATGGCGCGGAGGGCCAGCAGCATCACGGCGCAGGACGTCAGGCCGTCCACGTCAAAGTCGCCGAAGACGATGGTGCGCTCGTGTTGGACGGCGGCGCGGCGCACGCGGGCGATGGCGGCATCGAGGCCTGCCGGCGGGGGAGTGGCGGCGTGCCAGTGCGCGTGCGCGAATTCGCGTGCGGCATTGGGGTCGGCGACGCCGCGATTGGCAAGGAGCTGGACCTGAAGCCGCGTCAACGCGGGGGCGGCGGCGTCCAGGGCAGAGAGAGGAAGCTCGGGAAGGAGTCGCCAGGTGACGGAGGAGAGCGCACCGCCCACTGGGGCGCCGCTGAGGAGCTGAGCTTGATCGGATGTTGGCGGTGTGCTGGTATCCATCACCATCGTGCAGTGGCCTCCCACGTGTGCTCGCGACAGGGAGGCGCAACCTCTCCTCGCACTGGTTGATACGGCGGCGCCGCACGGGTGTGGAACGCCAGCCAGAACGGTGAGCGCGTCAGGGTTGGCCAGGTGCCGGCACCACGTGGAGCGGACCTTATGCACACATGGCACGACCCGTGCAATACAGTTTCGCACATAAGGAAAGCGCAGGGACAGGCAGAGTGGGCGGGGAGCAAGGAATCCGCCCGGTATAGAGCGGCGCTCACTCTGTGCGTAGTTTCTGCTCACGGTGACGATCCCGTTACGTCCACGCGGCACAGGTGCGAGGCGGGGGCCAGGTTGGGCGAGCACGGGTGCTCACATGATACATACCGCGGAGGAAACACACCATGTCCGCACAGGACTTCCAGGCTAATAGCAACAGCTCGCCTACGCTACTCGGAAGCAACTTCACCTCGGAGGAGGCGGCGCGGCTGCAGAGTTTGCGAGAGAACTTTCACGCGCACGTCGAGTACCTCGAGCGGGTTGTGGATGAGAGGCGCATCGAGTTTGTGCGTTGGCTGATCGAGACGGGAAAGCTGCGGGAGTCAGTGTAGCGCAGGGAACTGAGTCCTACCGGCTGGTGTGACGCCGCCCGTGCGGCCAGTGGCAGCGCCCTCTCAGCGGCCTCTACGGAAGCACGCGCGCGAAGACCTCGTTGCCCAACAGACGACCACGTTCCGTCAAGCGGATGTGGTCGTCTTGCTGTTCGAGCAGATCGAGGGCGGCGACATCCGCCAGGCGCGCACCGAAGACCTCGTCGAATGACTGACCGTAGCGAAGGGCGAAGTCAGTCAGCGAAACGCCCTCGACCAGCCGCAGGCCGAGCATGGCAGTTTCGGCCATCTGCAGCTCTAATGAAATGTCCTCAGAGTCGACGACAGCGGCAGCAGGCAGAACGGAGCTCTCGCGGAGCGCCTGTGTAGACGTCGCGGCCGCCTCTCCCACCCCGAGTGTGGCATTGACGCGAGCAATGTAGTCGCGGATGGGGCGTGCCTCGGAATAGCGCCGATTGCCGAACCACCCATGGGCACCCGCACCCAGGCCGATATACGGCAGATTGTGCCAGTACGTGAGGTTGTGCTGGCAGGCGTGACCAGGCAGCGTCCAATTGGAGATCTCGTACTGCTGGTAGCCGGCTGCGGCCAAACGGTGCTCGGCCAGTTCATACATGTCGGCGGAGGTATCTTCGTCCGCGGGGCGAACGCGTCCCTGCGCGACCCAGCGGTGGAGGGGGGTCCCTTCCTCCACGATGAGGGAGTACAGGGAGAGATGCTCGGGGCGCAGGACGAGGGCGCGCTCCAGGGTAGCCGACCAGGTCTGGAGGCTCTGGCCGGGCAGCGCGAAGATGAAGTCAAGATTGATGCTAGTAAAGCCTGCGGCACGAGCGGCGTGAACGGCGTCGTCTACTTCGTCCGGGGTGTGAATGCGCCCCATCCAGCGGAGCAGGGCGGGGTCGAAGCTTTGAGCGCCCATGCTCAGGCGGTTGATGCCGGCGTCGTGGATAGCGCCAAGGTGCCCGCGCTCGATGGCGCCGGGGTTGGCTTCGAGGGTGATTTCGGCGCCAGCATCCAGGGCGAAGGCGTGGCGCGCGGCGGCGATGAGGCGGGCGATCTGCTCGGCGGTGAGGAGGCTGGGGGTGCCGCCGCCGAAGAAGATGGTGCGGCAGCGGCGGGGCTGGCCATCGGGGAGCAGTGCGCGGCGGCCGGCCAGGGCGATCTCGGCTTCGAGCGCGGCGACGTAGCTTTCGCGCAGATCGAGCATGCCGGCGTAGGAGTTGAAATCGCAATAGTGACACTTGGCATGGCAGAAGGGGATGTGAAGGTAGAGAGAGATGGAGTCTACGAGCGCGCGAATATCGCCCTGCTGCGGAGTGGACTGTCCTTTGGGCGCGGCGGAAGCGGACGAGGGCGAGCATGATGCGGTGGACACAGGTAGGTCGAGAGCCATGAAAAGGTCACCACGCTTTCGAGTCGGAAGAGTCATTGCGAATGGGTGCGAGCACGTGCATGCGGTCGACCGTCCAGTAGACATCAATCGGCACACACCCAGCATCACAGGCGTCGTCTTGATGCCCCGACGCTGTCTGGCAGGCGTCGGTCCGCATGCCACGCATCATCGCGCCACGCTACACGTATCCATACCACAAATGCTGCCAGCACTGTGAGTAATGGGAAGGGCGCGCCCACGCTCGCGCGGGACGCGCCCCTCGTCAGCTCCCCAGCCTCCCGCGCGCCGCTGCCCTGTGTGGCAGGTGAGCGACGCCTGGTTGGGAGGAGTCGCAGCCCCGCATCCGAGCAGGGGCAACTCCCGGAGGGCTACTACTGGCCAGGGATGGTGCTGCCCGGCACGCTACTCGGCGAGCCACCACTCTGGGAGTTGGGATTGAAGTTCGGCAGGGTGGCGTTGAGATCAGGTATGACGGGCATGTTGCGGGTAGCCGTCGTCATCGTCGTGTCAGGGGTGGTAATGTGGGTAGACTTGTTGGCTTTTTGGCCGCTGAGCCAGTGATCGAGGGCGTTGGTCTGCGCGGCGGAGAGCTCAGACGCATTGGCCGCGCGGCTGGGGTCAACGCCGAGTACCTGAACAACGTCGAAGGTGCCCGACGTGTCCGCGATGACGGGGCTGATGTCGTTGACCTTGACGCCCGGACTGAACGCCCATGCCTCAATGGCCGCGTCAGTGCCTCCCCTGAATACCCAGCCCATGTCGCCGCCGACCGTCTTGGTGGTCGGGTCGAGTGAGTTTTGCTTGGCGAGCGTCGACCACTCCTGATTGGAGGGGTTCTTGACGAGCTCTGCACGGTAGGTGTTGGCGTGGGCTCTGGTGTCGACCTCGATCTTGCGCAGGTGGACCTGTTTCGTCGGGGAGAAGATGAGCGAGGCGAGGTACGTCTGCATTAGATTGCGGCGCAGATCGATCGTAATGGCGGCGCGCACGTCACCGTCGCTCAGGCTATCCTTGCTGAGAAATTGCTGATATGTCTCGCCCGCGGGGAAGGACTTCTTGAAGGACGCGAGCTGAGCGTTCACGGCGCTGGCGCTGACGGTGAAGTGGGACGCCGCGACGTGCTGGGCCTCGAGCTGCTGGATGCCCTGCTGGATGAGCTGATCTTCTTCGAGCCGATCGACGCTGTTCAGGGTGATGGAAGACTGCAGATAGCTCGACTCGTCGGTCTGGAGGAGGCTGATCAGCACCTGATTGCGCTGGGACGCCGCCTTATCACCGGTCTGCGCCTTGGTGCTGGCGGCCTGCTGCTCTTTGAGCTCGCTCTGGATCTTGTTCCACAGGACCTGCGCTTGGTACGCCAGGTACTTGCGGTAGCTATCCTGGGAGATGGATGTGTTATTGACCGAGACGATGGCCTGATTCGGGATGAGCACGTTTTGCTGCAAGACGCCGAAACCGAACACGACCAGGACGATGGCGACGACCGCCCCAAAGAAGCCGTAGGCAGCGCGGGTCTGGATGCGGTTCTTCTGCAGGCGGGAGAGGTGGCGGCCCCAACCAAAGATCAGGGGCTTGCCATCGCGGCGCAGCTCTGCGCCCCCACGGGCCGTCTGGCGGCTATAGCGGCCCATCCTTCCGGATCGGCTATTGCCAGACTTGGACTGCCCTTGTTTGGGGCGCGCGCTTGGGGGTTTGCGAAGTGTCTGGTTACTCATGGGCGTCCCGGTCTCCCCGAATGGTTTGGCAGGTGAGCGGGGAGTCCCGATTCGTGGACTCCCCGCTCGGTCGTGGCGCCTTATGCGCCGCGAATATGTTGCGCGGTGTAGGGTAGCAGCGCCATGTGGCGGGCGTTCTTGAGAGCGACCGTCAGCATGCGCTGATGCTTGGCGCACGTGCCTGTCTTGCGGCGCGGCTCGATCTTGGCGCGGTCGGACAGATAGCGGCGCAGTTTGCCGACTTCTTTGTAATCAATCTCGCGAACGTGGTCCACACAGAACGTGCAGACCTTGCGCCGCGAGCGGAAATCGCGCCCACGGCCGCCCGTGCGCGGGCGGTCGCCGCCGGGGGCGGGGCCGCGGTCTGGCCGGTCTGGCCGGTCTGACCGTTCGGGGCGATCCGGGCGATCAGCCCGTTCGGGGCGCTCAAAGCGCTCAGAGCGCTCTGAGCGCTCAGTGGGACCGCGAGCGCCATCGGTGGGTGCGGCGCCGGGCGCCGCGGATAGTCCGTCTTCTCTCCTCTGCATGTGACTGCTCCTTCACGTATGGGGTTGCCGGCCCGCCAGGAGAGCTCGCGGCGGGCCGGCACGTCAGGATGGCGGCGCCTTCGCGCCGCCGCGTTGGCCCCAGTGGCCTTCATAGCTGTCGCTCGCGCGAGCGACAGCGGGATTGAAACGCGGTGAGTGTTAGAAGGGAATCTCGTCGGGCGACACATCGTCGACAGCGCCATAGCCCGAGCCACTCTCGCCAGTAGCTCCACGGCTATCCTTCGGGTCCAGCATCTGCATGTCGTTCAGCGAGACTTCCCAGGCGGTGACCTCGACGCCGTCTTTGTTGGTGTACTTGCGCGAGGTCATGCGCCCCTCCAGATAGACCTTGGAGCCTTTGTGGAGGTACTGGTTGCAGGTCTCGGCGAGCCGGTTGAAGGCAACGACGTTGAACCACGTCGTCTCTTCCTTGCGCTCGCCGGTCTGTTTGTCGTTCATGCGACGGCTGACCGCGACGGAGAACTTGGTGATCGGAGTGCCACTGGGTGTGTAAGTCATCTCAGGGTCCCGACCGAGGTTGCCGATGAGCATGATCTTGTTGAGCATAGCTAGGTGCTCCCTCGTCCTCTACCCCTAAGTCCTGGCAGCCGGCGACAAGCTCCACACGGTCTGAGGACTCAGGATTCCGCCTCCGCACCAGTAGTCACAGGTCGTGCCTCATCTTCACCGGCGGCCGCTGCCGCTTCGCCGGCCGGCTCGGCGGCCGGGACCTCAGCGGGTGCGGCAACTTCCGGCTCTGGTGCCGCGGCGCTCTCAGCAGCCTGGGCCGCTGCGGCCTGAGCTGCCTGCGCGGCGGCTTGAGCGGCAGCTTGAGCGGCAGCTTGAGCGGCAGCGCGAGCGGCGGCCTGGGCATCCTCGTCGGCTTCACGCTGGCGGACCTGCGCGATAACGCGGGGGTCGCGCTGCTTGAGGAGGTGTCGGATGACATCCTCGTTGACGTGGAGGGTGCGCTCGAGACCAGCCACAGTTTCCGGTGGAAGAATCAGGTCGAACCAGAAATACAAACCGTCGCGATGATGCTCGATCGGGTAGGCCAGATGGCGGCGGCCCCAGGCGTTGACGCGCACTACCTGGCCGCCATTGGTGCCGACAAACTGGGTGACCCGTTCCACAATCGTGCGTGCTTGCTCGTCGCCGACATCTGGGTTGATGACGATGCCGAGCTCGTAATCCCGCGCCATGCGGTTCTCTCCTGTGGGTATGCTCCCGGCGGTGGCCCGCCGCCGCGCCACGCGCGACTGCCGAGCGGGGGAAAGCCGGGGCAGGATGGAATTGAGAGCGTGCGTCCGAAAGGACGCCGCCGCGACGACGGTCTGCGGGCGAGGGCAGCCGTTGCCGGAGGCTCGCTGAGCCACCCCCGCATTATAACACTGCGCCGTTTGCGCCGCAACGGCGGCGAACGGAAGCACTGTAGGCGATACCTGGTCCAGTTGGGCGCAACCCGTCGGTGTTGTATTGCCGTGGCCGAGTCCGGCACCTGATGGGGATCGACCCGGAACGGGTATCACTGGAGATATTCCGGCGACGGGCTTCGAAAGCGGAAATGAGTGCGTGGCGCGAGCGGCAGAGCTACAGAGCGGGCTTGACGTTGCTAAAAATACTGCCCAGCACCGGCCCGATGAGTGCGAGTGCGCCGACCACGGCGATGGCGACGAACAGGATGATGAGTGAGTACTCAACGAGATTCTGGCCTCGTTGGAGGCTGAAACGGCGACCCCATGTCAACATGCTTTTCTCCTCCTGCGATCTCACATCGCGCACACCTGGGCTGAGAGCGGATAGACCGATCGGTGTCGTCCGTGACACGTGCCATAGTCTCCGCTCGTGTTCCCCTCCGCTTTCGAACCGATGCTCGATACCACTGTACGGAAGCTAACTGAGGGAGATTATGCGCTATTTGCTGGTGCGTGAACAGCCCCCAAATTGTCCGGCCGGTTTCCCCCACACGGCCATGGTTGGCGCTGCGATTTGAGTCCAGCCTATAATGGCCGCGAGAGCAGGTGTGGCGCCTGACTATGCCTGCCTCGCACGCGAAGAAGGCGACAGGGCGGCAATATCCGCGCTGGCGGCCGCCAGCGTGGCATCATCACAGGGGGAGCGGATGCCATGACCAGGGACTGGGTGCTGGTCGAATGGGCCGCGATGGCCAACCAGGGTCAATTACGCGACGTGCAGATCACGTTTCAATGCGGTGGACTGGTACTTTGTGGCACGTTGATTAGTGGACGGCAGTACTTTGAGGGTATCGGGGCGCTGGCGGTGGAAGGGATGCGGATGGCGCACCGGCCTTCCGAGGTGACACAGTCGTTCGCGAAACTATACGAACAACATGCCAAACGTCACACAGCGGAGGGAGATGCAGACGCCGAGCGCGACGAGCCGGGCTATTTGCACCTCAAAGACGTGCAGGTATTGTGTGGCGGGCCGGGCGGAGATCTGGCATGTATGCTCGATGTGCCGTTCTGGCGGGCGAAAATTGAAGCGATCGATGGATTCTTGTTGGGGGCGGCAGTCCAACATCTGCCGCGATCGAGCGTACAGGCATCGGGTGACGAGGATCCAAGGGAGGAACGCGAGGATTGACGGAGTGGGGGAGGGTGGCTGGTCCTGGAGATACATGTTGCTCCGTGGGCGCCGTGCGTTATTAGTCAGTGGGGACGCGAGCGAGAAGGTGGTATGTGCGCCGGACCGCGTGCCAGGAGACGCCAGGAAGACCAACCACAATGGGGGAGGGGCGGCATGCGATTGAACCGAGGAGCGGGGCGATTTTCGGCGTGGATGCTGGCGCTGGGTATGCTGGCAATGCTACTGGGCGGGTGCTCAGGCGGACTACCTGGGAATCCTCATAGCGATATGGCGCCAAAGGATCAGCAGGTGCTCAACTACCAGCTGGTGACAGGTGCGAGCGATATCGCGGGGTTGGACCCAGATGTGAGCTTCGACGATCTGCAGGAGACGGCACAATCCGCGCATGCCGGATCGCAGCTCCCCATCAGCCTGATCTTTTCGGGCCTGGTAACGTTGGACGCTCACCTGCAGGTGGAGAACTGGGACGCGCAACACATTGACGTGTCTTCAGATGGACTCAAGTACACGTTCACCCTGCGCGATGGGCTGAAGTTCTCCGATGGCAAGCCCGTGACGGCAGCGGACTACGCGTTTAGTATCAACCGCGCGCTCGATCCGTGTCTGGCTTCTCCCGTCGCGCCGTATCTCTATGAGATCAAAGACGCGCTGATATTCAACGCGGAGAAGTGCACGCCGGGGACGGGCGGCGCGCCGAACACCTACGGCCAGGGATATGGCCAGACGACCGCGGCGATTTCGAGCCTGCTGCACGACTCGGTCGTGGCGACCGATGCCAGGACGCTGGTCATCACGTTGAGCGCGCCGGCTGCGTACTTTCTGACGGCGCTGACCTATCCCTCGGCGTATGCGATCGAGCAAAGTGTGGTGGGCGGGAACGCGCTGAACAGCAAATGGACCGACGATCTCTCCAAGGGGCCAACAGGCCAGGGCGGCAGCGGACCGTACTATGTGAGCCAGTGGAACCATAAGGGGACGCTGGTGCTCAAGGCGAACCCAAATTTCTGGCAGCCGCCACACATTCAGACGATCAATATCCATGTCTATGCGAACGCCGGCGCGGCCTATCAGGCATACACATCAGGGAAGGATAACATTGGGTATCCACCGGCGGCGTCGGTCAGCCAGGTGAGCAAGCAGCCTACTTATCACCAACAGGGCACGCTCTGGACGAATTATCTGGGGCTGAATTGGCACATGGCGCCGTTCGATGATGTCCGGGCACGGCAAGCATTCGCCCTGGCCCTGAACAAGGACCAGCTCAACGCGGACGTGCTGCATGGAGCACAGCTGCCCACGAACCACATCGTGCCGCAGGGCATGCCAGGATACAATCCGCAGCTCAAGGGACCTGCCGGGGCCACGACCACGGCTGGCGACTCGGTGAAGGCGAAAGCGCTGTGGCAGCAGTATGTGGGCGCCAAGTGCGGCGGGCAGGCGGGCAATTGCGCGGGGGTGACGCTGACGTATTCGAGCAGCAGCGCCACCGCGGCGAGTCTGGCGTCAGACATGAAGCAGATGTGGAAGAGCGTGCTGGACGTAAATGTGACGCTACAGCCCGAAGACTTTGACACCCTGCTCGGGCAACTGGCGACAGGGACAGTGCAGTTCTGGAGCATCGGGTGGCGGGCGTATTATCCAGATCCGCAGGATTGGCTGTCGCTGCAGTTCCAGTGCTGCCCAGAGGCGGAATACAACGCGGGGCATGTGAACGCGTCGGCGGCCAATGGGTTGATGTCGCAGGCGGACGTGAACCCGAACGAGGCGCAGCGCATGCAGCAGTACCAGCAGGCGGAGCAGCTGCTGGTGGACCAGGTGGCGTGGATCCCCTACGACCAGGTTGTCGATCACTGGCAGATGCCCACATGGATCAAGGGGTACGGTGAAACGGCGCTGGGCGAGCCATCGCTGGACCAGTGGCTCGCGACGTACGTGGCCAATCACTGAGGCTGGCGACCGCCACATTGTCAGGCATCGGGACCGGGAACGGCGTAGGCGCGTTCCCGGTCCTTTTGCTGTGCGTGGCGCCCGCGCCGCGATGCGGACGATGCGGACAATGCGGACAATGCGGACGGCGCCCAGCCGCCGGGGAATCGGGTGCGCCAGGACAGAGGGAGAGACGCTGATAGAACAGAGGACTGTGAGAGATATGTGCCTGAAGCGACGTAGTAATTAAGGGTTGCACCTCCTGACCGTGTGTCACGTGTCGGGGGACGCCATTCGGAGCCATCCGTCCGCGGAGACGTGGCCCGGCAACGAGGCCGGTTGGATGGGTTCTCGAGGAGTTAGCGGGGTGCAAAACGCATGGGCCGACGACGCGCTCTTGCGGGGGCTGCGTGCCCGAGATCCGCGAGCGCTCGAGGCGCTTATCGCGCGGTACTCGCGCGAAGTCGCGTACTTTGCGCGTATGGTGCTCGATGGGGTGGGTACGGCGCAGGATGCTGAGGAGTGCGTCAACGACCTATTCATCACGGCGTGGGAGGATATCGAGGCGTTTGATCCGGCGCGGGGTGCCCTGCGCACGTGGCTGACGATGCGGGCGAAATATGTGGCGCTGGATAGACGCCGGCAGATTCAGCGGAGGCAGGCGCTGGCGGGCGTGGTGTCGAGCGATGGATATCGCCTGGTGAAAGATCGGGATAGTTGGCCAGAGGCGGCCGGTCTGAGCGGTCTGGCATCAGAGGAGACATTGGAGGGGATACTGGAGCGGCGCGAGCAGCAGGAGCAGTTGCGACGAGTGCTGGAGCATCTGCCAGAGCTGGATCGGCTGCTGGTCTATCTGCGCTATTTCCGACTCGCCAGCACTGAAGAGATCGCGGCCAGGACTGGTCTGACACGACGGGCAATCGACACGCGCCTGTGGCGCGCGCGCAAGAGCCTACGCGAGGCGCTGGAGGCGCTCGAGGAGCGGGCATATGGACACGTACGAGCGTTCTGATTCCACTGGCGCCGGCAGGCAGGACCAGGGATTGGACAGCTCTCTTCCAGCGGACTTCACGCCTGACGAGGCGCAGTTCGTGGAGGTGCTGCGGGACTTCTTCGCGCCAGAGCGTGATGAGCTACCGCCGCTGTACGTGCAGACATTGATCGGCGAGGCGGCACAGCGGCCCATGGAGGCCAGCTTCGAGCAGAAGATGACGTACCAGGTGTTCCGGCGCCTGGGACTTGCGCGACGCCCGCTGTTCGACGAGACGCGAGGGGCGGCATGGACGCGGCCAGCAGTAGTGGTGCGGAGGCTGGGCCGCGTCGGGGGAGCGCTGGCGACGGCTGTGCTGGCGTTGATGGTGCTGAGCGTGGTGCTGGCGAGCCCGTCGTTTGCAGCAGGGGTGCGGATTCTGCTCGGACACACGGGGGTGCAGCAGGTCTCAAGTTACCCTGCGGGCGTTCGTCCGTCTGCCAGTATGGTTCACCGCCAGGGCATGCCACAGGGCACGCCGTCACCACTGACGTGGGTGGAGTGGCTGGGTCCTTCGGCCGCTGGATACACCTACCAGGCTGTATCGGTGAACGCTCCGCAGGAGTGGTCGGACGGTCCGGTGGTGGAGTTGCGCTACGTCCGCACGGGGCAAACCCAGGGTAGTGGAATGCTGGATATTCGTGAGTTCCGCATGGCGCCTACCCTGGCAAGCATCCTCCAGGTGGTGGCCGAAGGCTCGGCGACTCCCGTCATGGTGGGCGACTTCGCGGGGGTGTACGTGGACGGTGAATGGGTGCGTACGGGTGCCCGGCCGTTCTGGCAGTCAGGAGCGCGCGGGGAGTTGATCTTCGAGCGGGATGGGCTGATTTTCTGGATCGTGGCGGACCAGCGCGACGGCATCGGCCAGCAGCAGCTGGTGGCGGCGGCGGAGCAAATGACAGCCGTGCCGCTGCACACGCTGCTGCCGCGGCATCCTTCGCTGCGGCTGATCGGGGTGGAGCTGCAAGGCGCGTTGGAAGGTCCCAGCGACAACGACGTGCTGGCGCTGATTCCGGCAGGCAACTCGCCGGAAGACGGACCAGCCGCATTTGTACAGTTCGCGCCGGGGACGCCGCTATTGCATTGATGAGGTGAGACGTGAGGTGAGGGTTGGAGTGTGCGGGGTCAGCAGGACCTGCAGGAAGAGCTGGCCCACGAAGGATCGCCGGCGCGGAGCCGCTTCCCGGTTCCGCGCCGGCGCCCCGAACGAGCGTGCATTGTCGGGAGTGAGCCGGTTGAATAGCCAGGAATCATGTGCCAGGCGGTGCGCGCGCCCACATGCGGTCCCGCGTACGGCCTTGTAGGCCGGACAGCTCGGGACGATGATGTGGCGCGAGCGCCGAGATCATGATCCGAAGGGAGGTGCACGGCGCGTCTTCGAATCTGAGGCATGTGCAGGCGCTGCACATTGATGCGCAGTGCGTGTGCGTGCGTCAGGGTCTCACGAATCGGCCCCGTGATGCTCATTCGGAGAGCGGCGGGGGCACTGCTACGAAGTCCATTATTAGGGAGTAACCGCATGCGACTGGGATTCGGTAAGTTGACGCTGCCAGGGGCGGCAGTGATGCTCGGCACACTGGCCTTACTGGCGGCGGGCTGTGGCAGCCCGGCCAATACAGGCCCGGCGCTGGCCAAGAGCCAGGTGTTTCAGTATAACCTGCCCACCGGCGGCTCGGGCGACATCAAGACGATGGACCCGGACATCGTGGGTGATGCGAATTCGTCGATCGTGATTAACCTGGTCTATGATGGGCTGGTCACGCTCGACAAGGATCTGAAGGTCGAGAATTGGGGCGCCTCGTCCGTCACGCCCAGCGCGGACGGCCTCACCTACACGTTCCATCTGCGCTCTGGCCAGTCGTTCTCGGATGGCACGCCGGTGACCTCCAAGGACTACGCCTACAGCATGGAGCGGTCGCTCAACCCGTGCCTGGCCTCCCCGGTCTCGTATTACCTGTGGGAGCTCAAGGACGCGCAGACCTTCTCCAACGAGACCTGCACTCACGGCACCATCTCGGCGGCGAAGGGCCAGACGACTCCGGTCATCCAGACGCTGATCGGCGATTCGATCAACACGCCCGACGACCAGACGCTGACGCTGACGCTGGCGCAGCCGGCGGCGTACTTCCTGGAGGCGATGACCTACCCGACCTCGTACGCCATCGAGTCGAGTGTGGTGGGCTCGGACATCACGGCCGAGAAGTGGACGGACACGCTGAGCCAGGGCGCGTCAGGCCAGGG
>CAYQFU010000016.1:0-45420 GCA_964416775.1 uncultured Ktedonobacterales bacterium | reverse complement strand
GCCGACTGGGCGGACCCGATGGGACCTCCACCCCCAGGTCCTACGCCTGAGCGCGCTCCATCGCCAGATCTTGCGCCTGCTCGGATCGGCTTACGACATGAGAGCTTGCGCATAGCGGAGCGTCCGACGCAGCCCGCCAGGGAGGGACGGCACGCCTGAACACCATGCGCGGATATGAAAATTCCTACATCTTCCTTTAAGGTAATTATCATCATGGCGGCGTATAAGTTGCCATTACGCCCATCCGCGCCCGCGCTGGGGCGACAATTTGAGGGAGGTGCAAGATGCACATCGTGCTGGTGGAGGATGATGTGCGGCTGGCGCGCAGCTACCAGCGCAATCTCGAGCGCGCGGGGCATCGCGTGGAGGTCTTCCATGGTGCCGAGACGACGTTTCGCCGGCTGGAGGACGCCTCGCGAGACGTGAACGTCGTCGTCGTGGATGTGCTACTGCCGGGACAGAGCGGCATCGAGCTGTGTCGGCAGCTGCGGCGGGCGGGATGGCGGACGCCGATCTTGCTGCTCACGGCGCTGGATCAGACGGAGGACAAGGTGGCCGGGCTCGACGCGGGGGCTGACGACTACCTGACCAAGCCATTTCCGATGGAGGAGCTGCTGGCGCGGCTGCGCGCGTTGGTGCGCCGGCCCCACACGTTTGACCCGGACGCTGGGGCGACGCAGCTGCGCGTGGGGGACCTGGTGATCGACCAGCTGCGCCACGAGGTGTATCGGGGCCATCGGCTGATCGCGCTGACGCCAAATGAGTACACGTTGCTCGAGTATCTGGCGCGCCATGCCGATCGGGTGCTCACCCGTGCTCAGCTGACGGCGCACGTCTGGCCGGAGGGCACGGAAGCGGGGGAGCAACGTGCTCGACACCTACATTCACCACCTGCGCGATAAGCTGGAAACCGGCGCGGACGACAGGCTGATCCACACGGTGCGGGGAGTGGGGTATGCGCTGCGGACACCCCGGGCAGAGGCGGCTCGATGAACACGCGCGAGCGCGCCGCGGCACCCTTCTTCTGGCATACCAGCAAGGCGGTGTCAGCCGTGTCCCTGGCCAGGACATGGGAGCGGCTCGTGAGCGAGTGGCGGAGCATGCTCCGCGGCTACAGGCGATCATCGCGCTCGCCGTTTGCCCTCCTGCGCCGCCGGCTCGTCGCGACGAATGTGCTTGTCGTGGCGATCGTGCTGGTCATCTTGAGTGGGGGGATCTATGCGTTCGAGGCGCACACAGAGGGGGCGCAGGTAGATCAGCAGCTGGCCAGTGAGGCTGCCAGCGAAGCGGCCAAGGATACGCTGGTCGGAGGGCCGCCGGAGATAGAGCCGGCTGAAGGGCCATACAGGCCACAGAGCCCGAATGTGTTTTCGATCGTGCTCGGGTTGCCGCACCGTGTGGTGCAGGACGACGATCAGGTGGGACGTCTGGGTCTGCCAGACTGGTCGTCGGCACAATCCGTCCTGAATGGCAAACAGCCGTACGTGTACGCTACCGTGGAGCGTGGCGCCACCCGCCTGCGCCTCTACACCGCACCCGTCCGCGCGCATGGGCGCATCGTCGGGGCGATTCAGACGGGCGTGTCCCTCGCCGCGCACGACCAGCAACTGGGGGCTCTGCTGCAGGTGCTCGTGCTGCTGGGGGGAGTGGTGCTGCTGGTGACGGTGGTGACGAGCCTGTGGCTCAGCGAGCATGCGCTGCGCCCCGCCCGGGCGGCCTATCTGCGTCAGCGCCAGTTCGCCGCCGGCGCTTCGCACGAACTGCGCACCCCATTGGCCTTGATTCGCTCGCAGGCCGAGCTGATCGCCGGACACCGCTGTGGCTCCGCACCTGGCGCGGAGGAGCAGCCAGGGGAAGCAGGGGAAGCAGGGGAAGCAGGGGAAGCGGAGGCAGAGGTGGCGGACGACGCGCGCGAGATCATCGCGGAAGTGGACTACATGTCGCGCCTGGTCGGGGATCTGCTCGTGCTGGCGCGCGACGATCACGATGCGCGGGCGGTGGAGCGCGGGCCGCTCGATCTCTGCGCGCTCGCGGCGGATGTGGCAGCGAAAGTGCGCCCGCTGGCGGAGGCGCGCGGGTTGCGCCTCGTCGTAGGTTCTCAACACCGGCCAGGCGAACGAGCGGAGATTCGCATACGGGGCGATGAGGACCGCCTGCGCCAGCTGATCCTCATCTTGCTGGACAATGCGGTGCGCTATACGCCGGGCGGCGGCATGGTGAAGGTCGAGGTGAGGGAAGCGCGGAGGTGGCACCCGCGAGGGGAGCGCGCGGGCTGGGCGTATCTGATGGTGAGCGACACAGGCGTTGGCATCGCACCTGAGCACCTGCACCATATCTTCGAGCCATTCTACCGGGCGCTGGCTGGCCAGGGCCAGCACAAGGATGAGGGGAGCACGGGGCTGGGGCTGGCGCTGGCGCAGTGGATCGTGCAGGCGCACGATGGGACGATCACGGTGAAGAGCGCACCGGGCGTAGGCAGCACGTTTACGGTCGCGCTGCCACCGGCCGTGCACGCCGAGCGCGAGACGACGCTGGCGACAGCGGCGGATGAGGAAGCCGAGGGATAGGCGCGCGGGATGCTCGGCCAGCGGGTCCGAGCGCAGTACGTGTGGTTGCGCCGTGCGGCAGGCCTCCGCACCAGGCGAGGGCTTTCCTGACGGGGCGTCAGCGCAGCGCGACGCTGACTACGACAACGCCCAGGAATATGACGATGGGCCATAGAAAGAACAGTGTGATCGCGCGTGTCATCCATCTATCCTCAGTCGCGGCGTCCAGCCGCTCCCAGTAGCGCGCGGTCCAGATGGGTGGGTGCGCGAGCGGGCTGCGGACGCTGGCCACGAGTGCTACGGCGATGGGGATTCGCAGAGGCGTGTCCAGGGCGGCGCGGTCGACCTCCCGCCACACGTCCTCCGCGCAGGGGGCGCAGAGATGCCAGCGCTGCTGGGCGACGTGAATGTCGTCAGGGTGTTCTGTGGTAGGAGCGGACACGGTTGACGCAGCGGGTTGCCGCCCGCAAATGGCACAGCGTTCCAGGGCCTGGGCGTGGTCGAGCTCTTCAGGCAAGCGAATGGAGTTAGTTGCTGTCACCGGGAGCGAGTCCTTTCAGTTGCGCGGTGCGCGCTGGACGTGGCTGCCCGCGGCGCGATGCACCATCGCGCGCGGACTACCTCCACCATAGCGCCGCTCTCTGAAAGGATCGTGGATGGAAGCTTGAGATTTCTTCAGATAGTCGTTATTGGACACGATGGCGGGGGACAGGACGACATCTGACCCCCGCCATCGGCATTTCCTACACGCCAATGACGGCGTAGCGCGTGGAGACGAAGCTGTCGAAGTACATCGTCCCGCTGACGCCGCTCAGCGAGCCCTGCGGGCCCATCCGCACAGTCTCCAGCAGCTGCGCGCTGGTGTTCAGCCCGGTCAGGGTCTGACGCAGCGTGCCGCCGGTGTAGAGACTGAACGACGCGGAGGTCCCTGACTGCCAGGCGATCTCGATGGCGGTAAACGTCGTGCCGCTGACGGTGTACCAGACCGTGGTGTTGGTGGCGCTATTGGCGCGAGTGACCAGCGCGGAGACCTGGTACAGACCGCTTTGCTTGCGCAGACGTACGGTGAAGACCGTGCCATTGCTGCCGTTCAGCCCCACGAACAGGCTGAGGGGGGTGGTGGTCATGGTGGCGCTATGGGGATTGAAGTAGAAGCGAGCGTGGTAGCTGGTCTCGGCGGTGGGCGAATTGTCCTGGACGTAGCCCGACGTGCCGCTGCTGACGCTGGCCTGCATGCCATACGTGCCGGCCTGGGCGGCCGTCGTGGTGACGCTGAGGCGCGCGGCGGTGCCGCCGATCGCCGACCAGGACGCGAAGTTCCCTGACTCAAACCCGTCGGCGAAGATGATGTTGGGCGGCGTGGGGGTGCTGGTTGGCGTGGGTATTGGCGTGGCGGTCGGCGTCGGTGCCGGCGTGGGAGTGCTGGTCGGCGTCGGTGCCGGCGTTGGGGTCGGTAGCGCTCCGCTGGCGACCAGTTGGTATGCCGCGAGGAGATCGATCCGACCTGAGCCAAAGGTGTTGTCCGGTCCCGCCACGCCGAGATCGACGGCGCTCGAAGTCAGGGCGATGCGCTGCTGCGAGGCGGTCAGGTTCGGGAACGCGGAGAGCAACAACGCCAGGCCGCCGGTGACGTGGGGCGCGGCGACTGACGTGCCCGTGACGGTGGTGTAGAGGCCGCCAAGGTCGGTCGTCATGATATTGACGTCGGGCGCGACCACATCGGGAAACGTGCGTGAGGCCGTCCCACAGCTGGTCGGTCCGCGGCTGCTCTCGGGGTCGTTGGCATCGCTGTTATCCACGCCGCCGACGGCGAACGCATCGGGATTGTTCGACGGACTGACGCTCGTCGACCCATTGGGTCCGAAGTTGCCAGCGGCGAAGACCGAGACGATGCCCGCCGCGGCGAGGCTCTGCAAGTCTGGCTCGAACGTCAGGTCACAGCCATTGACGTTGCTGAAGGTCCAGGAGTTGTTGACCACGTTCGGCGCACCGGGCGCACTCGGATTGCCGCTGGGGTCGAGCAGCCACTGATATCCCAGGTGGATGGCGCTCGTCGTGGCGTTGCCGCTGTCGTCGAAGATCTTCACCGCTATCCATTGCGCTTGTGGCGCGACCCCAATCGAGGTGCCGCTGCCGTCGCGTCCGACCATGACGCCCATGGTCCAGGTTCCATGGCCGTTGAGATCGACGGGCGTGGAATGCTGGCCGTACGGGTCGTACCAGCTGTCGGTGCCGCCGCGCCACTGTGCCGACAGGTCAGCATCGGCGGCGTCTACACCGGTGTCCATGCTCGCCACCACGATGCCCTGCCCCTGGTAGCCCAGGTTCCAGAGCGCCGGAGCGTTGATGAGGCTGATATTGGGCGCGGGTGGCCCGCTCGGCACGGCCGCCGCCAGATGGGGCGCTGACGGAGCCTTGATGGTCGCGTCAGGGACGATCTGACTGACCTCGGGCTGCGCGGCGAGCTCCTGGATGACCGGCGCGGTGGCGGTGACGGCGATGGCATCGAAGATCCAGAGCGGCCGAAATGACTTCACGGTAGCCTGGCTGAGGCGCTGTCCGAGCAGCGTGCGCAGGTGCCCTTGAGCGCCGTTAGCCGTTTGCTGGAGGGCGAGGATGACGTTCTTTTGATGCTCGACGCGGGTGCTGCCGCCGATCGCGCTGAGATTCGCCTGGTCCTTCAAGATGACAATGACGCTCATCTGCTGTCCAGCAGGGAGCGCGTTGAGGATGGCCGCCAGCGCTGGCCCAATCGGAGCGGACGGGGGCGTGATGGCCGCGCGCGCGCCGATGGCGCCGGTGGCTACCAGCAGACAGATAGACAGCAGCACGAGCACTACGGCGAGACGCATTCGCATGACCTACTCCTTGTGTTGCAGCACCTGCGGCGCGTGACCTGCGGCGAATGGCGCCGCGTGGGGCCGCGCGCGGCCCGCGCGGCTGCTGCGCCGCCAGGCGACAGCCGCCACTGTCGCCACGGCCGCCAGGAGCAACAGCGCCAGCGCGCCCCCATCCACCAGCGGGGCGAGTGGCTGTCGTGAAATCAGGGGTGGGCGATCCGCACCGGGTTGCGCGGGAGGCAGCACCGTCCAGGGGAGCGTGCCCGCCGCGTCGCGCATGCCGGCCCGATGGGCGATGACCGTGATGCGCCAGTCGCCGGGCATCGTGATCATTCCGCCGGCCACCTGATACTGGCTGTTCCCGATCGCGGGCGCGGGTTGCACGATGGCGGATCCTCCGTTTGGTGGGAAGAGCTGGACGTCTACGGAGGTGATGGGGGCGGGTGCGGGACGGCGGGTATTGTAGACACCCAGCGTGATGAAGTTCTGGCCGGGACGGTCGGGTTTGACACTCATGACGACGATCAGGTCGTCAGCAGGCGCGGAGAGGTCCTGAGCTCCCGCTGTGCTCGCCACGGGCGGGTCGAAGGCTGGGCCGCGCGCGGGTTGGCTGGCGGCGAGCGCGGCGGCCAGCAACATGATCATCGCTGCTCCGCAGGCTTCCAGCATGAGCGTGCGACGGAGGTATTTGGGCGAGAGCGGCCTCCAGCCAGGCGGGCGACCGAGCAGCGCGCCCAGTGCGGACGCCACGCGTGGATGGAGCGACGCGGCGTGGAGCAGTCCGACCAACCCAACGGCGAGCATCAGGCCAACCTTGAGCAAGAGCGTCTGGCCATAGAAAGAGAGCAGCAGCGCATCAGGGGTGGCGACCTGCCGGCCGGCCACGTATAGTCCGGTGACGGCAAGCACCACGACGCTGACCAGGGCGATGAGCCCGAAGCGGCGCAACGTGGCCCAGGCCAGCGCGACGGCCGCTGGTCCGCGGCCCAGCAGCGGCACGCAGCCGACGGCCAGCGCCAATACCCCGCCGGCCCACAGGCATGCCCCCACGAGATGCAGGGTGGCTGTGGCGATGTCCAGGAAGGAGCTGTCGACCGCGGCGGCGGCATGGCTTTGCAGCACCTGGAGGATCACCAGCCCCAGGACCAGCGCGGCAAGCAGGCCAAGCAGTGCGCCGGAAGGCCGGCGACGTGGAGCTGTGGGCAGCGGATCGCGGCCGGCGGGCTGTGTGCCGTGCGCACGCGGCGTGGCGCGCAGATATCGAGTCAGCAGCACCAGCACGACGAGCAGCGCCGCACTCAGCGCCCAGCGCGAGCCGTAGGCCGTCGTCGTCAGGACCAGCCAGCTGCTGCTGAGGCTTCCGGCTGAGCTGGTATTGGCAGCGGTGGCCTGGGCCGCCAGCTGCCCGGTGCCGCACAGCAGGGCGCCTATGCCGGACCACAGCGCCAGGCGCAGCAGGCGCTTGCGGACGCTTGCGGCCAGTGACGGCGGCCAGACGGGGGACGTGGCGCCCCCATTGGCGGCCGCTTGCGCTGTGCCCGCCTCCGCTGCCGCACCGCTCTCCGGGATAACCAGCAGGGCGGTGGTCAGGGCACCCACCAGTCCCGCGATGCCGCCGAAGCTGAGCCAGCGGAGCACGACCTCGGCCAGAGAGGGAGTGGCGTTGGTCGCTCGCAGTCGCGGGATCACCGCGGCGGTCTGAACGCCAAAGACGATGTCGCCGGTGGTGGCATGCAGATCGATGGCAGAGATGGCGCGCCAGCTCAGGCGATACGCGCCAGGGGCGAGAGGCGGGACGTCCAGGAAGACGACGGCCGCTGCCTCGACGGGCGACTCGCCAGCGCTCGCCGGCGTCTGGTCCGCGGAAGCGGCGGAGCCTGGAGCCAGCGAGAATTGCCGGTTGTGGCTGTCGTCCAGCTCAAAGTGGGAGAGCTTGAGCGCTACCGGCTCACTGAACCAGACCTGCAGCTCCTTGGGGGCAGCCGCCAGCACGGCGCCGTCAGCCGGGTCCGTGCGCAGCACGTAGGCGTGCGCGGATGCCGCTGGTACGCTCCCGAACAGCGCGAGCATCAGCGCTGCGAGCAGCGCGCCGAGCGCACTTGGCCATCTCTTGAGCATAGGTTTACCAACTCCCCCACTCATGCCGCCGGGCCCTACCCCCGATCACAAGCCGGCTATCGGGCGATCACGTGCTGGAGCGCGAGATTGCCGAACTTGACTGTGACGGACGTGCCGGGCCGAATGGCGCCTTCGGTATTGCGGTAGAGCAGGAAGTAGGTCTGGCCGGCGTTCAAATCATGCCTGGTGGCCATGGCTGCCGTAGAGTTGATGAGGGTGCCGCTGTCCTCGGCGATGAGGACGGGAAGATCGTCGACGTTCTGCATCATGGTCAGCGCCTTGTCGGGGTCGAGCACGACGAAGCGGAAATCCACCATGCCACCGTCGGCGGTGACGCCGATCTGCGTGACGCGCACACCCCATTTCGCTTCGATCGCCGGGCTGGTCGGCACGACGGTCGAAGATGGCCGTGCCAGCCTGGCCACGCCAAACCAGGTGCCCGCGACGACGACCAGGACGAGGATCACTGCCGCCGGCAGCAACCTGGAGGTGCCGCCGGCGGGGAGTCGTGAGCTCAGGCTCGAACGTGCTTGGATCATGGATGCGCCCTCTGTTGGAAGCGAGCGAGGGAGGGTGAGAGGAGCATGTGCCACTCCCACCCTCCGCTCCCGGACTAGATGAACGTGAACCGCGTGGAGGCGAAGCTGTCGAAGTAGATGGACCCAGAGACGCCGCTGAGCGTTCCCTGCGGGCCAAGCTGCACGGTCTCCAGCGTTTGCGCGCTGGTGTCGAGAGGACTAATTGTCGCGTTGGGAGCGCTGCTATTGGTGTTGTTGACGTAGAGGCTCACCGTCGCCGCTGGGGCGGACTGCCACGCGATCTCGACGGAGTTCCATTGACCGCCGGTGAGCGCGACCCAGCTGGACGTGCTGGTGCCGTTGACCGACGTTACGGCCAGTGAGACCTGGTAGACCCCGCCGGACTTCCGTAGCAACACTGCGAACACCGTCCCATTGGTGCCGTTCAGGCCCTTGAAGATGGTGATCGTCGTGGTACCGAGCGTCACGCCGTGGGGGTTGATATAGAAGCGGGCGTGGTACGTGGTTTCGGCCGTCGGCGAGTTGTCCTGGACGTAGCCGGACGTGCCACTGGAAATGGCCGCCTGCATGAAGTATGGACCAGCCTGCGACGGATGCGTGGCCGTGTTCGCGACGACGCTGATGCGGCCGGCTGTGCCACCTATGGCGGACCAGGCCGAGAAGTTCCCCGAGTCGAAGCCATCGGAGAAGATCGCGTTGGGGCGCGGGACGGACACGGTGACGTAGGGTCCCCAGTTGTGCGCCGCGTCCTCCGCGCGGACGGAGATAGCGGGGAAGCCCTGGACCGTGAACGTCGCGCTCAGGCTCACCGATGGGGCCGGTGTCGTGATGGTGATCGGGGTCCCATTGCCCTGCCCGGGATCGGTGCCGATGAACCACTCCGCGGCGATCACGTTCGATGCCGGAGCGGGCGCCGGGGTGCCGGTCGTGTCGGCGGGGTCGGTCGCGGTGGCCGTCAACGTGACCTGGTTCTGCGCGTTGGGCGCGGTCACCGCGGCGTTGCTGATGGTCGGCCCCGTCTTGTCGACGATGAACGTGGTCGTGGCGAATGGGCCCCAGTTGCCCGCCGCGTCCTTGGCATTGACGTAGACCGTGTGCTGCCCTTCGGACAGCGCGGCGATCTGCCACAGCTGAATCCAGGAATAGCCGGACGAATTGGGGCTGTTGTACGACGCGGACGCCGGCTGCATCAACTGGCCGGAACCGTTCGCTCCGGGGGTGTCGATGAAGTACTCGGCGGCGGCGATGTTGGAGTTCGCGCCATTCACCACCGGGTCACTGAAATTGGCGCTGACGACCTCGTAGTAGGCATCCGAGCCGACCACGGGGTTGCCCCATTGGCCGTTGGTCGGACTGGGGAGGATGGTCAGGCCGCTCGTGTTCGGCCCGGTCTTGTCGATCTTGAGGGCAATCGTGCCGAACGGACCCCAGTTGCCGAGAGCATCCTGGGCACGAACGGCGACCGTGTGGGCGCCTTCGCCAGGAAGGGAAGCGACGGGGATCGTCACGGACAGGGACACAGTCGGTGCGGGGCAGGGCGGCGTGACGCCCGACGTGCACGTGAAGCTCAAGGCCGTGCCGCTGCCGCCCGCCGGCGTTCCGGATGGGTCGATGAAGTACTCAGCCGCGACGACGTTCTGATTGCCCGTGGCCGCGTCGCTCGCCGTCGCCAGCAGCTTCACGTCGGACTTGCCGTCGGTCGGATTCGGCGTCAGCGTCATGCCGCTCATCGACGGACCCGTCTTGTCGACGTTGAGCACGGCGGAGGCGACGTCGCCCCACTGCCCATTCGCGTCCTGCGCATGGACGAAGAACGTGTGGATGCCGCTCGGGAGCGGAGCAACGGCGCTCGTCACGTCCTGCTGCACGGTGACGCTCGACGTGCCGAACGTGCCGCTCATGAGCGTGCCGGTGCCGTTGGCACCAAGGTTGTCGATGAAGTACTCCATCGCGCTGACGGTCGTGGTAGACGACTGCGCGGTGGCGTTCAGCAGCTCGGTGGTGCTGCCGTTGGTCGCGGTCGGCTGCAAGCTGACCTGGCTCGTGACCGGGGCGGTGCCGGGCGACAACGCGCCCGCGACCTGGAGATACGTCAGCATGCCGCCGACGGAGATCGCGGAGTTGGGGTCGGCGGGCGCGATGAATTGACCGTTGTTGTCGAGATGCGTCGCCGCGTCATAGAGAGCAAACGAGCTCCCGGTGGGGGCGTTTGATGGAATGGTGGCGATGGTGTCGAGGCTGCTCCCAGCTGGGACGGTCTGCGCCACCACCCGCATCGGGTTCGTCACAGGCTTGGCATCCGTCCCGAAGATGGTCTGGTGCAGGCCCAGCACGGACATCGAATGGGGTTTCAAGCCGGCGTTGACGTAGCGCAGCAGCACCTTGTGGCCGATGTCCGTGGCGATCCCAACCGTGTTGGGGTAGGCCGCGCCATTGATCAGCCAGTACTTGGGAGCGTAGTCGGGCATGTTGAAGCTCAGCGGGTTGGCGTTGAACGCCGGGTCGAGCTCGCTGAGGACGAGGACCGCTTCGTCGTCGAACGTGCTAGTGGCGTCGTAGGCGCAATTGGAGCAGGCCGTCGGGCGGACGACAAGCGCGCCGAACAGGCCCATCGCCGCTTCACGCGGCCCATTGGCGGTCAGCCCGGCCTCGTACAGATAGGTGCCCGGTTGCACGTTCGTGAACGAGTACGTCGTGGCGTTGCCCGCCGTGACGCCGGTGGTATCCGGCACGGCCGAAGCCTGCGACAAGGCGAGCGACGTCGCCGACGGCACGTTGACGTTGTGCAGGGTGATGCTCAGCGTCTCGCCTTGATTCGCGACCAGGACCGGACCTGGCAGGGTCTCGGAGCCAGCCGCCGATGACGACGAGAACCCCCAGATGTTCACGGTCGCTCCGCCCGGCAGGGCGAGTGTACCCGTCATGGCGTACAGATCGCAGCTGCGCACGTTGGACGCGAGCGTGCAGGTCGAGGCGGGGAGCGCCGCCTTGATGCGGCGCACTGGCGCTTGCCGCTTGCTGGGTTTCGCTTTGGGTGCCTTGGTCGGCGTGGGCGCCGCGGCCACGTGAGCGGGCGCCGCGGCGTGTGCGCTCGCCGCCGCCGCTGGGCTGCCCAAGGACGTCGCGTGCGACGTCTGGAGAGCGGCCAGCCCAGCGGTGGATGGCGCCTGTTGCGGCGCGCTGGCGAACACGGCTCCAGGCGTCAGGCTCATGGCCGCGATGGCCAGCAGCAACGCGGCGACCGTCGCGCAAGAGCGGAGTGTGCGGAGCCGTGGTGGCAATTGTCGGTTTCTCATGGCCTGCTCCTTATGGCGTGCACGTGGTGCCCGCGGCCTGTTGGCCGGGGAGCGGATCGATGCGCTCCAGTGTCAGCATGCCGCCAAAGCTCGTGTCGTAATTGGCCACCTCGTTGAGTGCGTGGCTGTGCCAGACCATGTAGTACTCGCCGCACTCGTTGTAGGAGGTGACACCCGTCGGGAGGGGGCCCTGGAAGCCCAGGTAGGGGCTGCCGCTGTAGTAGGTGGCATTGCCTTTGAAGGTCAGATTCTGCAGCTGAGGGATCGTGACCGGAACGGGATTGGTCGTCGGGTTGAACTGCTCCTGGTTGACGTAGGCGTAGAGCTCGTCCCACGTCTGGCCGGAGCCGATGGTGGTGGCGAACGTCTCATACGAGAGGTCGTTGCCGCTGGAATCAACCAGGGGTGAGGCGTCGCGCGCGATGACCGTGCCGTTTTCGCCATGCGGATGGAACGGGTGGTTGAGCGAGCCGGCGTCCAGGTAGCGTACCAACGCCGGTGGTTGGTGCGGATTGACGATCGGATCGGTCACCGTGATGTGCACGAGCGCGCTGTAGGGCTGCGCGGGCAGCCATGCCGCGTGGTTGGGTGCGATCGTGTCGGGGAAGGCGCGCCCGTTGATGAGCCAGTACCGTGGATGCAGCTGCGTCACGTTGTAGGGCTGTCCGTACTCGACGGCCTGGTGAAGGGCGGGATCGAGTTCCGACAGCAGCATAATGTACTCGTTGTTGGGATTGTAGACGCTATGCGTGCAGTCGTAGGCGCAGGCAGCGCCGGCGGGCGGGGCGGCGCTGGGCCGCACGATGAGTGCGCCGTACAGCCCCATCTGCACTTGCTTGCCGACGTCGGTCCCGCTCTCGTAGAGGTAGGTGCCGGGGTTGGAGGCGACGAAGCTATAGGTGACGTTACCGCCGTTGGCGGCCGCGCCGTTGGTCAGCGACACCACGGTGGACCCGTTGAGCTCTGGCTGAGCCAGCGTGCCGCTCACCTGGACGTTGTCGATGCCGGGGAACAGGATTGAGGTTTCTTCGGGCAGGGTGTTGTTGAGCGCGATCGTAACGGTGTCACCCTGGTTGACGCACAGCTCAGGTCCGGGGAACTGGAAGGCGCCTCCGCTGGGGGCGTAGCTCCAGGTATAGATGGTGTTGCCATCGGGCATGTTGATCATGCCGGAGCGCGCTGTGAGGGAAAAACTCGCGTTCGGGCTGTTGCTCGTGGTGCAGTCGATGCCCGAGGACGGCTGGGCAGCCGCGCGGGTCCCACTGGCGAAGGACACGGCGACCACCCCGACGACGAGCAGGAACGCCATGACGTTCCGGCGCGTAAGCTGCTTGCGCAGCAGAGATTGCAGCCGCGCATGGCGCGTCCAACCGAGCGGCCCGGCTAGCGCCGATCGCGAGGGGGGAATGTTGGGGCGAAGCCGCTCGAGAATCTCAGGGTGCATCTGGGCTTCTCCTTGTGAGCGTGGAGCGTACAGTGCGTAGGGACTCGCCACCACGCGAGAGTGACTGGCAAGTGGTCACTACTAGAACCCAAGGTCATTGGGCCTGGTTTGTGGTGGGAGGGTGCCAGCGGCGAAGACGCGGATCTCCGTCATCTGGCCGCCCAGGCCGGAGCCGCCCGGTGTGGTGAGCGCGCCGAGCGCGTTGTTGAAGAACAGATACCTGTCGTAGCCCGATCCAGACTTGGATGGGGCGGTGAAGATCGCGTCGTAGCTCTCGCCGGCTCCGATGTAGACCGTGTCGGTGTAGTAGCTCGTGCTCACTCCGGTGCGCGTCCCGCCGGACGTCAAGCCCCGCAGCGGGGTCGCGTCTTTGCCGACGACGTGCATCGGGATCCCGGCCAGGCGCATGGAGGCCTGGGTGTAGCCCAGATTGACGACGCGCAGCAGCACGCGCTCGCCGGCGTTGCACTGCACGAGCGACGTCATGGGCTGGTACTGCAGGTCTGGGCGCCCAGCAGGCGCGATCAAGTCGCCCGTGGTGGGGTCGTTGCCGCCCCCATTGGGCGCGAGCGTATCGGGATAGGAGCGACCGTTCATCAGCCAGAAGTCGGCGTGGTAGTCGCTCCAGTCAGTGGCCTGGATGTGCGCGTCATTGTAGTGCGCATGCGCCCATTGGTCGCCAAGGAACATGCCGTACTCACGGTCGTACGCGGTGGAGAGAGGGTCGCCCAGGGGGGCGCCGTCGTTGTAGACATAGCCCAGCGGTATGGTGGGGTCCGTGCTGCCAGAGAAATACCTGGCCGGCGGAGCGCCCGCGCTGTTGCCCGTCTTGTTCTGGGCCGGCCGGACGAAGACGATGCCCTGCATGCCCATCTGCACGTGCTCGACGTCTTCGAAGTGGCAGTGATACATGTAGGTGCCAGCATCGTGCGGGTGGTAGTAATACGGGAACGTCTGGCCGATGGGGGTGGAGATCGACATTTCCGGCACGCCGTCGAAGATGGGCAGCGCGTTGCGGAAGCCATGCCAGTGGATGGTGTGGGAGTCGACGAGATCGGGCCGCTGCTTCAGGCCCAGGTTGGTCAGGTTGACCTGGATGCTGTCCAGCTCGTCGAAGTAGAGCAGTGGGGCGGAGTGTTGGACCTTGCCCTTCTGCGCAAGGATGAGGTTGTCGGGCAGATTGGTAACGTCGCGGAAGCCGAACACGTAGGTCGTGAATGGCGAGGGCGCGGCGGGGTCTGGGGAGTAGGTCGGCACGCTGCCGGGCAGGTGAATCCAGCCGTCGGTGGCCGCCAGGTGGCGCGTGACGTTCACTGGCGGTGTGGTGGCGCTGGCGGCGTCGGCCGATGTGACGGGCTGGAGGACGCGGCCTCTCCAATTCGGCAACAGTCCGATGCCGAGCGCCGCCGCCGCGCCGCCCCCAAGCTCGAAAAGGCGCCGCCGTGTCAACCGATGGTGCGCGTGGTGGTTGCTCATGCTGGGCCTCTTGTTCTACTAGGAAGGTCGATCAATTCGAAGGGGCTGGGGATACAGGATGCCGAGCGCGGCTGCGCTGGGCCATCCTGTATCCCCGACGGGTCCTCCACCGGTCCTCGCGGACTCTCGTGTTAGCGACCCGCCGCCGGGGTCATCGAGGTGCGCCTCCTCGTCTGCTGCTCGCCAGAACGGGTCATGGCAACTCGTCCGCACCGATCTCGTACCCGGTGTCCCCTGGGCGCGGGTTACCGTCGATGTCGAGCGACGGAGCGTGGACGGTGATGGACTTTCCAGTGACGGTGCTGAAGCCGGACTGGCTGACCGCACCAGTGTTGTTGGCGGGTGAGCTGGTGCCGCCGAGGTGGTAATCCCCCATGATCGTCACCGGGACATCCGCCGCGAGGATGATCGGCGCCACCAACCGTGGGTCGCCGGTGTACGGCAGCCCAGAGACCGTCAGGTCGAAGGGGGTCTTCACCATCGGGTCGCTGGCGAGGTCGCCGGTGCCCGAAGCGAGCGGGTTGGTACCGCCGCCGTTGGTCGTCGGCTCCATGATCGAGTAGGTCGGGGTGAGCGTGCGTGAGCCGCCGCCCACGATGCCCATATCCCAGTAATTGATCGCCGTCGGGTCCTGGACCTGTTGCCCGTTCTGCCAGACCAGGCCGCCGATGCCGATGATGTTGGCGCCGTCCCAATGGCCCGCTCGGTTGTCCCAGAAGATGTTGTTGAACAGCAATGGTTTGCTGAAGTCTGGGGACCCGGGCGGCAGCGTCGCCTGGAAGTAGGCGTTGTTGATCGAGGTGGCGAGGCCCGCCGGTTCCGGCTCGCCGGTGCTCGTCTGCGCGGTCGCGGTCGTGAGGTTCTTCATGACCGTGTTGTTGTAGAAGCGGACGTCCGGCGCATTGTCGATCGAGACCCCGCCTCCTTCGTGCGTGGAGACGTTGTTCACGATCATGTTGTTGTAGACCCGATAGGTGAAGTTGCCCGCTTCGAGGAAGCGTATGCCACCGCCGTCGTCGTTGGCCAGGTTGCCCTGGATCAGGTTGTTGTAGACATCCACCGCGCCAGCGCCCGCCGAGACCGCGGTTGCCGTGGTCGGCTGCTCGCCGGCGATGATGATGCCCGCGCCCTCGTCATACGCGCCGTTGAAGTAGATCCGATTGTCGTGGATGCTGCTCTGCTTGGCGGCCGTCAGCGTGCTGGCTCCGCTCAGGCCGAAGTGGCTGATGCCGCCACCATACTCGGCTGAGAAGTTGCCGCAGATGTCGTTGTGGTCGATTTCGTAGCCGCGGGTGCCGGTGAAGATCCCGATGGCCCCGGCCAGGTTGACGCCGCCGTTGTTGAGGATGCGGTTGTGGGAGATGTGCACGCCGTCCAGGTTGTTATCCCCCGAGATCGGCGTGCCCAGACGGATGGCGCCGCTGTAGGCTCCCGTGTTGCTGCGGATGATGTTGTTGGTGATCTGGAGGTACGGTGTGGAGGCGAAGGCGACGATGCCGCCGCCCTGGTCGGGATTGGCGGGCGTGTTGAACGGCCCGCCAGGGCTCCCCCCTTCGCCCAGGTACTCATAGTTGAGCGCTTTGGCGTTGTAGGGGAAGTTATTGATGTCGCCGTTTTGGACCGTCACCCCGTCAACCGCCGCTTTGTACAGCGACCCGTACTGGGTGGTGCTGGTAGCGACCACCAGGATGACCTCGTTCTCCGGGATGGCCACGGTGTCGCTGCTGACCGGCGCGCCGTTGGGCCCGATGACGGTCCCCACCGCGGCGAGGGTGTTTGTCCAGGCGGTGTCGCGTGCGTTGTCATTGCCGAAGCCGAGCCCGTCGATCACCGTGCCGGGGGCATAGGTGCCATCGGCATAGGTGCCGCCCGGCCCCACGCCCTGCAGCTTGAGCGGCGAGTGGATGATCAGGTTTTCGTAGTACGCATTCAGCGGGTTGTACCCCCCGTACACACCCAGCACGCCCGGATACACCACGACCAGCGCCATCGAGCTGGCAGTCGCGGCGTCGAGCGCGTGCTGGATGGCGTGCCCGTCAGTGGTCGGATCGTAGGTTCTGCCTGGTCCGACTGCATACACGGTGGGGCTGTAGTTCCCGCCGAGTACGTGGAAGGTCAGGCCGTTGACGATGCGCTGGCCGGACGCGGTGGTGATGCCCAGCTGATAGGGCGCGGGTCCGGGGAGGTTGCCAACGGCGACTTTGAAGACGATCTGCCGATCGTTCCACGAGCTGATGGGCATCGACGTCTTGCCCAGCGTGACCTTGCCCGGTGTCGTGCCGAAATACTGGCCCGTGATGGTGATCGTGCGCGCCGCCGCGGAATCCGTGGACCAGACGTAGGGCTTGGATACCGAGTAGAACTCCGGTATCTTGGGAGCACTCGGCTGGTTCGGGTCGTTGACCAGACACGCGGCCGGGTGTGTGTACTGGACACCAGGGTTCTCGATGGAGAGCGTGGTCGGCATCGGCGCGATGTCGCCGCCGTTGTCCATGCCGGGATACACTTCGAAGAACGTGCCGAGCGTCCGGTAGGCCGGATTGTAGCCGGGGTTCGGATGGCCTGGCTGGCCCGGATCGTTCGCCAGGAAGCGATAGACGCCGGGGCAGGTCTGATCCGGGAATGGGCAGTTGAACGTCGAGGTGGACGGCAGCAGCACGTCGTACTCACCGTTCGGATCGGTATAGACGGTGGTCACCAGCCGGTTGTCGAAGTCGTAGATGCCGATCGGAATGTTGGGCATGCCATACTTTTCGCCGTAGTTGAGCTCCTTCGGGTTGACCGACAGATTTAGGTCGTCGGTCACCAGACCGAAGATGCGTCCAGGCAGCGGCACGTTGCTATTCGGGAACCAGTAGAAGTTGGGCGTCGTCGAGCGCCCCGCGCGCACCGTGACCATCTTGGCGGTGCACATTGGCCGCAGCTGTCCCTGGAACGGGCTGCCGCCAGCCGCCGCGAAGGACGGGTTGTACACGCCCGAGGTCGTCGCGGGGTTGTTCGGATCGAAATGCGCCTGGGTGGGATCGCTCACCACGTTCACCGAGTGCAGCGGTCCGACGCAGGGCGGAGGCGGAATGGCCGGCCCGGGCCGGTTGCGAACGTGGGCGGCCAGAGCGGGCGTGACGGACGGGGTCTCGCCAGGGGCGAAGTACGAGTCGCCCTGGTTGATGTTGAGATCCTCTTCCTTGGTCGCGATGTAGATCGGCTGGCCGGTGGCGGGATCCTTGGGGATGTCTGGGGCGACGATGTAGTCGCCCGAAGGGATCGTCTCGGCAGCGGACAGGGCCGTGCCCGAGGTTGGATCGTGGGTGACCTGGGTGAAGCCGTAGTTGCCGTTGACGAGCATCGCCCCGGTGATGCCGTCCGATGCGGTCTGCGTGTTGTCGCCGACCTGGTTGCCCATCAGCGGGGCCTCGAGGCAGCCGTGTCCGCCCGTGGAGGTCGGCAGGACCTGCTGCTGGACGACGGGGGTGCCGTCGAATTGGCGGGCGACGCAGTTCACCGGCCGGTGCCAGGTCTCACTGACATACGGCGAGTTCATATCGATCGGGTTGCCGCAGTACACGGCGCCGTTGCAGGCGCTGCCGTCGGGCAACGTGCCGGTGCCGTCAGACACCTTCACGTAGGAGCCGTCACCCGGGTACTGTGCCGCATTGGGCGGATTGTAGGTCAGGTAATTGTTGGTACCGTACGCGGTTGAGGTGGCGGTGCACTGCATGCCGACCGGCGCCGCCAGCGTCGGATCGCATTTGATGGGCGCATACAGGTGCACGGGAACGCCGGAGATGCCGGGCTCGTTGCCAAACGCGGCCGTCAAGTGCGGGTCCTGGGTGAGGCGGTTCGTATTGTAGACCATCTCACCGACGATGCCACCTGTGGAGGGGTAGCCCTGGTTGATGTACGTCGGGTCGGTCTCGTAAGGGTGCACCGCCCAATCGACCCGTGCGCTGTGGCCGACCTGGTTCAGTACACTCAAGTCTACGAAGCCGCCGTTCGCGACCGAGGTCGTCTCGGTGGGCTGGTTGTCGGCCTGAGAGGTGACGCCGACGGTGTAGTAGTTCTCCCAGTAGCCTTGCTCCACGACGAAGCGGCCCCACGGATAGGCCCGGTAGAAGTAGTAGTTGCCGTTGGCATCGGTGATGGACGTGCTGTCGCCGTACTGTTGGCTCGTGTTGTCGCGGCCGAGCAGCGTCACCGGAAGGTTGGGGATGCCCGGCTCGCCGGGATCGCACTTGCCGTTGCGGTTGGTATCCACGCAAACCTTGCCATGGACGTAGCTAAACCAGGCGGCATTCTCAATATTGCCAAGGTTGACGGTATTGCCATTGACGATGGAGAAGGTCGCCCCACCCATCATCCAAATGTTGTACGAGTCCCAGGCCTCGACGCTGTAGTCGCCGTTGGGGATGTGGTTGATCTGGAAGGTCCCGTCGGAGTTGCCGAGGCCGACGTAGACATCGTAGTCGTTGCGATTGTTGTCGATGAGGGCGATCACCAGCTTATCGCCCGGCGGCATCTGTGGGTAGGCCATGGGGCCGATGATGTCGAGGCCGTTGTTGGCGCCCAGGTTGTAGGCGCCGACGTTGGGCACCCACTCACTGGCGGCGACGACGGTGCCCTTGGCGGTGCCGGTGTCGGCGGCGGAGCCAGTCACGGGTGAGTTGCTCAGGCTCGCATTGGCCATCGGCTGAACGAAGCCAAACTCGGCGAAGGGCCAGTTCTCTTTGCCCTGAATGAACTCCGGGTCATAGCCGTCCCAGCCCTGGATTGCCCAGGTGTCCCAGTCGAGGTCGCCATCCAGCGAGGACGTCTGGTACCAGGTTTGCCCATTGGGCGCCACCACCGTGGAGGTGTAGTGGTTCTGGGGCAGGTAGGGGATGGTGATGACACCGCTCGCGTCGCTGTAGCAGTGGCCGCCGATCTGGGCGATCAGGGGCTTGCCGTCGGCGCCGTAGAGGAACAGTCCGTTCGCGTCGTGCTGATAGGTGGTGCAGAGGGGATTACCCCAGTAGTCGTTGGTGACGGCCCCGGTAAAGTCGGCGATGTGGCCCTCGAACCCCTGGAGAACCGGCTCGCCCGTGTCGTACGCGCCGTTGGTATCCAGGTCGTTCCAGACCTTCATGCGGACCGTCGAGAGCGGCAGCGGGTCGGGCTGCAGGCTGACGGTCACCAGGCCGGACGCAGTGGTGAGCGGCAGCGAGAAGTACGCGGCGCCGACCTGGAAGCCATCGACATGGCAGGTGTGGGTCGCGTCCTTGGTGCAGCCAGGCACGTCGTAGCCACCGGCGGTCACGTTGATCATATAGCTGCGGTTGGGGTTGAAGCTGTTCTGCGGCCAGGCGGTGGCGTCGATGCCGGTGGTCTGATTCAGCAGCGAGTCGTCGCCCTGGGCCACGATTTCGGCGTTAGTGTTGATCGGAGTGGTCGGCCCGGTGGGCCCACCGACCGCGTTGACGCCACCCTTGAACGAGTGAATCGAGCTCCACTGGCAGTTGTCGGGATAGTTGGGGTCGCCGCCCTGCGCCTGCGGTGTGCAGGCGTAGTTCGAGTTGCGCGGGTCGGTGGAACCCAAATTCGTGCCGTAATGGGTAGGATCGCCGACGTCATTCTGGACCACGAGCCAGTGGTAGTGCGGAATGGCGTCTCCCTGGTTCAGGCCGGCGGGGATCCACGTGCGTGCGCTCTGGACGCGCAGATGCACGACCATGGTAGCGGCCGAGGTGTGGTGTACATTCCAGTACAGCATCACGCCTGAGGTCATGCTGGTCAGGATGATGAGCACCGACACCAGCCCCAGCAGGGGTTTGCGTGCCATGCGTCTGACGATGGCCGAGAGCGATTGCGGCAATTGCATGTGTGGCCTCCCGATGCACTAGAGAGAACTGCCGGCGGATTCAGACTCGCGAGGATCAGGCGGGCGGAGGGCTGCGGAGCAGTCGATTGGGGCCGCGGCACTGGGCGGTACGATCCACCAGCCGAGCGCGGAGCCGCGCCACGTGACACGTATGGCCGGCCGCATCGGCTCCGGCGCGATGCGGGCGGTCGGGTTGGGGACGGATAGTGCTGGACTCTTGCATGCCATCTGCGCCTTCCACTCAGGCCGGGCTGGTGGTTGGATCACCGATCTGGCGGGCCGAGCGCGGACGCGGGGGCTTTCCAGCGTCCGTGCCTGTCCCGCCGAGAGCTCAGTGGCGTCGCGACAGGGACAACCTTCCGTGAGCACTCGCGTTCGCGTTTACGTCTGCGGGACAGCCCAGGAGAGCGGCGCATGTGCGTGGGAGCGTGGCTGGCAGGGTGTGCGCTGGTGCACCATGACCTTGTGGTAGGCGGGGGCACTGTGCGGTCTGGAGTGGGGACCGTGACGTCCCCGACATGGCGCGGGACGACATGGGTGGAGCGGTGAAGCGGCCGTGAACGGCGACAATCATGGGGACGCGATGTGCCGGCCAGCGAGCAGCAGGGCTGGCCGTGGTGCGTGCGGGGAGGTAGTGTGGGTGCGTGCGCATGAGCGCCGGCAGCAAGAGGGCCGGTGAGGAGTGGGCGATGAGACCCGCCGGTCGTCGCGCGGACGCGACGCGCTCCTTGCGGGGCGATGCCCAGCCGGACGCGGGATCCCGGAGCCGGTTACCGAGAATCGCCAGGTTGAGCACTCGTCTGCCGCACCGCATCCGCACCACCTCGCCTGCACCAGCCCCGCACGTCATGTGCTGTGCGCATCGAGCCGAGACATCTTCGCTAGACCTGTGCGTGGCCAAGCAGAGATATTTCAACTGTCAGTATTATTGCCGGGGCGAGCAGACTTGGCAGCCGACGAAAAGCCTTATGTCGCGATGACTTTTGTCGTCAAGTAACCGTCTTTATTTGAGACGTTCGTCACGTACGTCGGGCGGAATGGCCCGGTGGGCCAATTGGCTTCCAGGTGGCGTCAGGAGGGGCCACGCCCAGTGCAGCACGCGGAGACGGGGAGGATGGCGACGGCCAGAGCGGCGCGGCTGAGCAGCGTGACGGTTTCGAGCGGAAGGAGAGCAAGAGGCCGTGGATCAAACGGCAGCCGGAAGATGGCGCGTGGCGGGCGCCAGTGCGGCATGCATGGCGCACTGGCGCCCGGTTCGCTCAGCCGCGGGGCGCGAGGGCGTGTTTGGAGGCGCGAGGGAGCGATCCCTGCGCGGCGCGAAGCGCCACAATCGCCGCCTCGACGCGATTGCGCACCTGCAGTTTCTGCATGATGGTCGTCATGCTGTTCTTGACGGTAGCTTCCGCCAGGCTGAGCGCATGCGCGATCTCCTGGTTGGTGGCGCCGTCCCTGACCATGGTGAGGATCTGCTGCTCGCGCTCGGTCAGGGCGTCGAGCACGTTGCGTGGCTGAGATACCGGCCCATGCCCTGACCTGGCCGCCAGCACGTGTGCCGCAAGCTCAGGTGGCACGTAGCCCTGGCCGGCGTGCGCCGCCCGAATGATCTTCGCCAGCTCGCGAGCCGTCACGCCTTTGAGCACATAGCTCATCGCCCCGCGCTCGAGCGCCGCGAGGAGATGCTCTTCGCTCGCGTCCACCGTGAGGATGATGATGCGGGTGGTGGGTGAGGCAGCGGCGACGGTTTCCAGCACTGAGAGACCGCCGTCGGGGATGTCGAGGTCGAGCAGCAGGATATCCGGTCGTAGGGAGCCGGCGAGGCGCACGGCCTCGTGCGCGGAGGCGCCCTCTCCGACGATGGTCAGATCGGGCTCCGCGGTTAGGGTACGCACGACACCTTCGCGGAACAACGGATGGTCGTCGATGGTCACGATTCGCATAGCGTTCTCACCTGCTCTCATCGTGGTCAACCAGGGGGAGCCGAATCTGAATGCGCGTCCCCATGCCAGGGCCGCTCCGGATATCGAAACGGCCGCCGAGACTCTCGACGCGATCGCGCATGCCCGATAGGCCCATGTGTCCGTTGGATTGGATGGACGTGTTGACCTCGAACCCTGGGCCACGGTCCGAGATCGCGATGGCCAGGACGCCGCCGTCCGCAGTTACGGAGACGCGCACATCGATTCCGCGCCCATGCCGGCACGCGTTGCTGAGTCCCTCTTGCAGCAGGCGGTAGAGCGTCGTCTTGATGGCGAGATCGACGTGCTCGATCAGCGGCTGGACCTCGAGGGTCACGTGTAGGTGATAATTGCGCTCGTGCGCGCGGACGACCTGAGCCACCATATCCGTAAGGCTGGTGCTGTCCAGCTGAGGCATCGCCAGGCCAGAGGCAATCGCGCGCACCTCGTGCATTGCCTGGCCGAGCGAGCCTTTGACCACCGCCAGATGCTCATCCACCTGCTGGTTTGGGTGCTCCTCGTGATACGCCACCACGGGGTCGAGACGCAGGAGTGCCAATCCAAGTGACTGGGCTGGGCCGTCGTGGAGATCGGCGCTGATGGCTCGCAGGACGCGCTCATGGAGGCTGGCGACGCGGCGGGTCGCCTGGCGTGCGCGGTCGCGGAGCAGCTCATTTTGTGTCAACAGCTCTCTCAGCCGCTGCACCCGGGAGGTCAGCTCGCCCTGCTGGCGCACGACCGTATCGCTCATGTGTTGGATGAACCCAGCCAGCAACAGGTACATCACGGTCGTCGCGCCGAGCATGGCCACCCAGGTCCGTTGCTGCGCCGCGGCGATGTCTTGCAGCAGCGAGTCGGCCAACTTGTATACCTCGGCAACGGCGATGATCTGGTCAGTGCGTGGGCGGCGCACCGGGCTATAAAATCCAAGCAGCGCGCGAGGATGCGGCAGGGGCGGGATCCACTCCTCGTCCGGGTTATTGCTCAGCTCCCAGGAGATCTGGCCGGCAAAGGCCGCGTGTAGCTCGCTGTCAGGCGCGTAGACATGGCCAATCTGCGCTGGAATCGAGCTATAGAGGATGCGGCCCCGTGCGTTCCAGACGCAGAGCGCGACGATGCCATCGCGGAACAGCACGTCGCCGACGGTGCTATTCATCGCCGCGATGTCGCTCGGCGACATCGCGGCCGAACCGGCGACGTCCTGCAGGCGGGGGGCGATGAAGCTGCCGATGTATAACGAGTTGAGGCGCACGGCCTCCTGAGCCACCCCCTGCTCGATCTGCCAATTGAGCCACCAGCCAGTTACCAACATCCCGACCACGAGCACGAGCAGGCTGGCGAGCTGAAACTGGCGAGCCGGAGTAAGCTTGCGCACAAAACCGGCGGCTGGGGCAAGGCGGCGCAGTAGCGCCGCTCGTGGACGAACACGACCGGTAGGGGGGCGCGTTGCCGGGCGGGATGTCGGGCGAGTGACCAATGTTGGCATGGCTCACCTGTATCGCGTGCGGTCCTTGACGAGGGCGATATGCACGAGCACCACGCTCGCCACGGCAGGGGTTCCGACCCGCCCGTGCATCACCACCACTATCGGGTTCGGGTCGGACGACATCAATCGCCTGACTGAAACAGCAGCTGCTAGGTAGATGGGCTGGGATCGATGGCCGGCTGTAATCGACATAGTACACCGACGCCGCAAAGTTGCCAAGTCATTCGCGAGTTGACCGGCTGCTCTGCGAAATCATCTATCGCTGCCACGCGGCGGCCTCAGGTCTCCGTACGCTCCATTGGCACGCTGTACCACTACAGCAGGGCTAGCGGCTGGTGCATGCGCCGGCGACACGCGACTGCGCCGCCCAGTCGTGGAGGACTCCGGAAAGGTTGCAATCTCTGCGACACGTCACGATCGACTCGATCGTGGCGCGACGCGTCACCGACGACTACTAGATGTTTGTAACTCCGCGCCCTTGTGTGAGGTTACGGTACAACAATTCGCCCCGTGGCGGGGTTGTGATTGGGTTGAGAATTGGTTGCGGTCGAGGCGGGTGGCGACATAATCGAGCGGCGTGCGCGACGTGCGCGACGTGCGCGACGCGGGACGCGGGACGTCAGACGAGCGACCAGCGGAGCCGGCGCCGCGCGGCGTCGGGCGGCGTCGGGCATCCCTGCCCTTCACCGGCGCTGGCCCAGGGGCCGCCAGAGACGGTCCCTGGGCCAGCGCTACGACGCCAGCCCTACTACCGGCCGTCGCTCCGCGCTCGGCGAGCCGGCGGTGTGCTCACGTGCCGTGGCTGAGATGAGGGCCGCAGCCAGGAACGCACCGGCTCCGACAGCAGTACGAGGCTCCCCAGCGCCAGAAACAGGCCGGGATCGAGCGCTCCGTTGAAGGCTACCGATGGCATGAACCCCTGCCAGGGGGCGCCATCCAGCAGGTAGTAGGTGACGCCTAACAGCACCGCGCCGATCGTGGCCAGCAGGCCGAGCGCCGCGAGCGCCCTGCGGACGAGCGCAATTGCGTGCGTGAGCGCTGGCGGCGTGCGCCGCTCAAGCGGCGGAGCGACGAGGACTGCGAGACCCGCGGCGATCAATCCGAGGCCCACCAGGGCCTCCCCGAACTCAGCCATAAAGCCAAACAGGGCGCCGTTGGGAAGCACAGTACCGCGCAGAAAGCCGGCGAAGAACCCGGGGATCGTGGTCCCGTGTAGGATACCCACCAGAATCTGGCGCAGCTGCGCGGGAAAGTTGCCGAGCAATATCTTGTCCACCCCGGCGACCAGCCACGCGTAGCCGAGCAGCAACTGCAGACCCGCGAGTACGAGCGGCGGCCGCTGAGCGGGGGACAAATCAGCGATTTGCGGCTGTTGCGTGGCCGGAGGCACGGCAGGCCGCTGGGCAGTTTCCGCGGGTCCGACGGTGAGCATTGCATGGTCCCCGAGCGCCAGCTCCGCAGCCGACCGCGTGCGTTCCAGAATCGCGTTCAGGAACCAGTCACGCCCGAGCTCATCGGCGGTGAAGTCGATAGGGCCGATGCTAGGCTGATCGTCGAGGCCATCGAGCGTGGCCGCGGCGCCCGGATCGTCCATTGCTGGGATGCTGGTGTCGGTGGGCTTCATCCAGGAGGTATGACCCGCCTGGGCCGAAGCGCCTCCCGAGCGCATTGGTGCATGCTCGTCGGCCACGCCGGAGCTTGCACTTCCCGTGTCGCCACCATCTCGTGGCGTCCTCATGTTCCTAACCCTCCATGTGCATGTCAATCCAGCCACAGTCACCACCGAGCCGTAGCTCATTGGGGGCTCGTGTTGCCGGCACACTCGCCGCCATTGATTGTGAGAGAGAAGGCATTACGGCGAGACTGAATCTGCTTACGAATCGCTGCGTTTTGCGAGAGTGTTCCCCCAGAACGCCGGCTGGGAAGCCGCCACCGGCAGTAGACGCGGGCGGAACTGTACTCAGGAGGCGGTGTAAATGCTGCGTGACAGCGCAAGGTCATTAGTGCTTCCTCGTGGGTACACTACGACACCACGATTGCACCTTCTCGCGCTTGGCGCGACCATCGCGTCACATGTAGGCCGGCAAGCGGTGTTCTAAGCCATGCCGGTGGCTAGAGTCCCCGTGACGTGTACCGCCTGTGTGGACGTGTCCGATGACTAACGTCCCCCACGTGACAAGACGCTATCACGCTGGCGCTCGAGCTCGGCCAATATGGTCTCTTGTCGTATTGCGAGATTTGTGGACAGCGTCCGTTCATCTCCGATCACGCCGATCTGGGCATGGCCTCGACGATACTCATGGTACGTAGCTTTTCCAGGGCAGTCGTGATCAGCTGCCGTACGCGCTCGCGCGAGATGCCCATCTGCTTACCGACCTCGCGCAGATTGCGACTGCGCCCATCTCCAATGCCGAAGCGGAGGATAACGGCCGATCGCTCGCGCGGGGTCAGCCGTAAGAGGGCGTGATGCACCTCGTCGCTCAAGGCGTGCTGCGCGGTGGCATCCTCTGGAATCTGGGCACCAGGGTCTTCGAGGGTGTCGGCGAGCGTGAAACCGCGTTCGATATCGACAGGAACATCGAGCGACGTGGGCTGCTCCGGCAGGTGCAACAGGGCTTCGACCTCGTCGACCGGCATGCCACTGGCCTCGGCGATCTGTACTTCCTCCGGGTCCAGGCCCGTCTCCTGCGCCAATTCGCGCGCCACACGGCGGATCTTGCTGAGGCGCGCGGCGACATGCTCGGGCACGTGGATCAGACGGGACTGCTCTCCAGCCGCCCGCTTGATCGCCTGGCGGATCCACCAGGTGGCGTAGGTACTGAAATGGTAGCCACGCCGCCAGTCGAATTTCTCGGCGGCGCGCATGAGCCCGATGTTGCCCTCCTGAATGAGGTCTATCAAGGGCACGCCTGTCTTCATATACCACTGGGCATAGGCAATCACCAGCCGCAAGTTCGCTTCGACCAGGCGCCGCCGGGCGCGCAGGTCGCCGGCGGCAGATCGCCTGGCGAGCGCTAGCTCATCGTCGCGGGAGAGCCGGGAGAGCCCGCGGATATCCTGCAAGTAACTCTGAAAGGCGTCAGCGCTGCCATCGGCGCCGCCATGCTGGCCTCGGCCCGTCCCGTAGAGGGCATCTTCCTCCAGCGCGCTCAGCGCCGCCAGCTCGCCGTCGGTCGGCTCTGGCTCGTCGCCTGGAACCGATGTGGTGTTGGACGTCACCGTTTGGCCACGACTACTCGTAGCCGGTACGATCGTCTCGAAGGTGTGAGACATCGCCCGCTCAATAAGCGAGCGCGGCGTCTCGAATTGTGCGGCAGCCATCTCGTATCGTCCTCACCGTTATGCGGCGCGGGGGCCCAATCTTGTACGTCCGGGTGACCAGCGTTCTGTGGACCCTTGGATGATGGGCAACAAAGCGCACCGCGCTGATTCTTGCTGCCTTGATTGTGGACGGCGAATGCTTACGAACTTATTGAGAATTGTTACGGCGCCGACAACATTCGCATCCGTAACCAGACCTTCCTGATTCGTAATGAGTCTGTAATGTATCCAGCCGGGCCGTGGCCTATGATATCGACAGCGCCCCCAGCGCGAGTGCCGGGCACGCACGCCAGACAGGCGAGGAGGTACGCACGTGGATACGCACATGACAGCACAGAGCGGCCCAGCGGGTGCGCAGCCTGGGGCAGCGAAGCCGGCCCGCCGCATTTTGATCGTGGACGACGAGCCGACCGTCCGCGAGGTAGTCGGACAATATCTGCAGCTCGAGGGGTACGCGGTGATGCAGGCGGCTGACGGCCTTGAAGCGTTGCGCCTGGCGGAGGCATTCCCACCCGACCTCGTGATCCTGGACTTGATGCTGCCGGGGATCGACGGGTTAGATGTCTGCCGCCGGTTGCGCGCGAAAAGCGCCGTCCCGATTCTCATGCTGACCGCCCGCGCCGAGGATGCTGACAAGTTCGCCGGCTTCGACGCCGGCACGGATGACTATGTGACCAAGCCATTCAGGTCGCGCGAGGTGGTGTTGCGCGTGCAGGCGATCATGCGGCGCATCGAGGCGGTGAGCGCGCCTGCCATGGTGTTCGATAGCGACCTGCACTTCGGCGACCTGGTGATCCGCCCGCGACTGCACCAGGCGGAGCGTGATGGGGTTCCCCTGGACCTGACCATCAAAGAGTTCGAGCTGCTGTACTACCTCGCCGCCCATCCAGGGGAGGTGTGCTCGCGCCGGGACCTGCTCAGCCACGTATGGAGCTACGAATACTTCGATGGTGGCAGCACGATCACGGTCCACATGCGGCGCCTGCGCGAGAAGGTCGAGCACGACCCGGCACGTCCGCGCCACCTCCGGACGGTGTGGGGCGTGGGCTACCGGTTCGAGCCCTAACGTGTCGGATGGCAGGCGTCCGGTGGGACGCATCCGCAGGATGGACCCGGTAGGAGCGAAGCCGGGAGCAGGGCTCGCCATGGAGTATCTTCGTCGAGCACGGACCTTCGCGCATGAGCGTGCGCGGCGCGTCTGGGCGGATAGCGCTCGCTGGCGGGCGAGCGCTGGCATGCGCTGGCTCACGGTGCTGGCGATCGTGTCCGCCGTGGCGGTCCCAGTGGTCGTGATCGGATTGCGCCCCTCGCCGGTCGAGGCCATGCGGCTGGGGTATTGCCTGGCGATCAGCGGCCTGACGTCCATCGCCCTGGCCGTCGCAGCGCGCTGGATGACGGATCGCCCCCGCATGGACAGCGTGCGCATGCAACTGGGCATTCCCATTGTCTTGACCGCGCTCGTGATCGCCGTGAACGTCATATTGCTCGCGCGCCTGCTGTTCTTCTCCCGCCAGGATGTGCAGCTCCTGCTCGCCTTTGTGGCGTTTGGCATCGCCATCGCTCTGGCCCTGTCGTCGCCGATTGCCGGGCGCATCACGCGCGCTGTGGCTCGCATCGAGGGGGGCGCGGGGCGCATCGCCGCCGGCGACTATGGATTCCGCATCGCGGAGGAAGGCCCTGGAGCGGCGCAAGACCTGACCCATCTGACACACCTGATCAATCAGATGGCGATCGGCCTCGAAGAGGCCTGCGCGCGGCGGCAAGCGGCGGAAGCGCATCGCCGCCGGGTCGTCACCGCGGTGTCACATGATCTGCGTACGCCCGTCACCTCGATCCAGGCGATGGTGGAGGCGATTTCGGACGGCCTGGTGACTGATCCGGATACCATGGACCGGTATCACCAGACGCTGCGAGCAGAGGTCTGGCACCTCACGGCGCTGATGGAGGAGCTGTTCGAGCTGACGCGGCTGGAGTCGGGGGCGTATGTGCTCCAGCGCGAGCCCGCCCACATCACCGACCTCATCGCGGATGCCGTGGAGGCTGCGCGCGTGCGTGCCGAGCAGGCCCGCATCGAGCTCAATTGCCAGGTCGAGGGTGTCGTGCCCGCGCTCTCGATGGACGCACGACAGATCGCGCGCGTGCTCGACTGCCTGCTCCAGAATGCGGTACGATTCACGTGGCCGGGGGGGATGATCCTCATCCGCGCAGGTCTACTGCCCTCAGCCGGCGGGACGCAGGACGTCCTGGTGCAGGTCATCGACACCGGTGCGGGCATCGCGGCGGCTGACTTACCGCACATCTTCGAGCCCACCTACCGCGGAGAAGCCTCGCGGAAGCGACAGTATACGTCCGCGGACGTAGCGAGCGCGGACCCTGAAGCCGGGCTGGGCCTGGCGATCGCGGCTCGCATCGTCGAAGCGCATGCGGGCCGCATCTGGGCCGTGTCGCCTCTGCCTCCTGACATCCGCGCCCGAGTCGCCGTGGCAGGCGACGGCTCGGAAGCGCGACGCGAGCGTTCAGGGACCATGCTCAGTTTTACGTTGCCCACCACCTTCCCCCATGAGAGCGTGTTTTCCAATGCGCCAGAACGGCCGAGTGGGAACCTTCCGTGACGCACTTGCCTGAGAGCACGATTGGAGACCCCTCATCACCGCTCGTCTTCGGTCACTGGTGACGTAGCGCTGCTCGCGCCTGAGATGCCGCGGGTGCACAGGCCCTTGGCCACGAAGCGCCGTACTAGTCGCAACATCGGATGCGAAGCCAACACACGCCGAGACGTGCCGGCCTCACGCGTCGCGCCTCAGTGTCCCGGTGCGTGGAGCGCTGTGTCGTCGGAGAGCGCTTTCACCACGCGCAACGCCCGTAACGTGATCCATTTGCTTGGCTTGCCTTGTTGCTCGATGTCCACCCACATCTTGCCGTTGAGCCCGTGCTCGAGGGTCCACCGCCCCTGCGCATCTTGCTTGTTCAGCAGCCAGTGAGCGGCGTCCACGAGACAGGGATCCCGGCCGTAGCCCAGCGCCACGAGCACCGCCAACGTCTCCAGCACATCGCTCCAATAGCTGAGCGGGAAGCCGAGTTCGAACCAGCTCGAACTCACCCTCCTGGTGTAGGGGTACGCGGCTGTCGCGAGGTCGTAGTGCAAGAGAAAGTGCGCGCCGCGTTCCAGGGCGCGCCGCACGATCGGGGTGCGCCGCCCGGGCGGCACGGCCAGCAGGGCTTTCATGGCTTTGGTCGCGCCCCAGCCGCATGGCTGCTTTTCGTTGATCTGGCAGACGAACTCCGGGCCGCTGGTGCCGTACCGGGTAAAGTGAATCGGCGCTTCGCCGGTGATGGCGTGCGCCTGCCACTCCAGCGCCTGTTGCACCCGCGGGTCCTCCAGCCAGCCCAAGCGAATCAGGGCAGCGAGCAGGTTGCCGTTCAAACAATGGACGACGCCCCCAGGGAGGGGTTTCTTGTAGTAGGCGAACCCGCCGTTGCTGGCCACGCTATGCCCGAGCACGTAGTCGCAGCCCCGCCGCACGCGCGCATCTTCGGGGTCGGCGCCCAGGTCGCTCAGGAACATGATCTGCCACACGGTGCCGCGATACTTGCCATATCCGCTGCCGGGCTGCTGCCAATAGCCGTCGGGATGCTGCGCGGCGAGGATGGCGGGCACGGGGCCGTCGGTCATCAGCGCTGCCTGCGCTTCCAGCACGCCCGCGTCGTCGGCCGGCCGATCGAGCAACTCGCGCAGCGCGAAATACCGAACGGCGGGATTCGCGGGATCCGGCTCACACAGCCAGGAGAGCGGGTCGCCTCGCACGCGTGTATGCCATGACATCGCAGGCTCCTCTACATCGTCTCAAGCGAGAGGCGCGACTCGCCCTCATGGCACATCCCGTCCACGCACAATCCGTCCACCACAGGCATGGAGGCGTTCGTCTCTCGGGCTCGCATCTGAAAGCGTGTCCTCCTCGGGTGGCGGACGTGCTTGACCTGCAGTATACCAGCGTAGTCGGTCAGACCGGGTCCTGATGGCGAACCTGGTCACACCATGTCCGCACCCCAACGGGCCTGGGTGCGCCGATAGGAGGCGGCATCGTGCGCCGTATTCGGTGTAGTGCCGGCCGTTCCAGGGGTGCGATAAGGTGCGGTATCGGGCGCGATGCAGGGCAACATAGAGCGCGTGCCAGGAGATGTTGAGGCGGAAACGCCTGAAGTGATAGAACACCGTCTGCCACGGAGGGAAACTGGTCGGGAGACAGCGCCAGGCACAGTCAGTGCGCAGCACGTAGAAGATAGCGTCGAGGATGCGGCGTAATGGGTGAATGCGGGGTCTGCCACGTGTCGAAGCCGGAGGGAGGTAACGACATACGCACTCCCACTCCGCGTCCGTCTGATCGCTCGGATACGTCAAATTCATGCAACAGAGCGCACAGCGTTACGTCACATCGATATCGTTCCAAAACACGCTCTGAGAGCGCCAGTACCACGCCTGCCATGCCGCCACAGCACATTTCGACCACGTGATATGGGGACTCATGCCGCCCTGACGTCCAATCCCTACCTTCACGTGAGTTATGGACACATTGAGCCTTCTGGGAGGGTAGAGCACACGACAAACGTGCCCCGGTTCAGAAGGTGCTCAGCATGAACATACTCGAGCATACTCGGTTGTTCTGCTCGGTCCACGACTTCTAGCAAATGTATCCGTGACTAGTCAGGCAGAGCCAGCGTGTAATGTAATAGAATCCGGCTGGTAGAGCACCCTAACTATACGCGCACGCCGCGACGTCGGCGCATGCGCGCGGCAGGAGCATTTCGCGAGGGGAGGGGAACATGAGCGATTATGCGGTGGCGGTTGAGATGCTTGGCGCAGACCCGGGCTCTGCCGCCGTGAATGAGCTGCCCACTATCACGATCAACCATCGCAGCGCTGGCCCCACGATGCTCACCCTGGGCACGGGCAGCGGCGGACACATGCTGCACCTGGCGGTGGCCATGTGTGTCTACAACGACGTGCTGCGTGAAGCGCGCTCGCGCGGGATACGCCTCGAGCGCCTCGCTGTGACAGCGACTGGTGACTTTGCCGGTGATCCGCTGCGGTCGACCGGAATTACCTACGCCATCGATATCGCCGGGGATGCTCCTGACGAGGCGCTTCGCGCGCTGGTCGAGTTCGTCGAGCGCATCGCGGAAGTCCCCGACATGCTGCGGCACGGCATGAGCGTCGGCCTGACCGAGGCGCGCGTTGCCACTTCCGTAAGCTCGCCCGGCGCCGACGGCCAGTAACACCCCGCACAGGTAGGCCTCCCGCATAATCGGTATGATCGGCACGTTCGTCGTGTGCTGCTTCATCTTATATTGGATGCTGGTCATCGCTTCCGCCTTCGTGAGGGCGCATGGATATGCGCCCGCCATGGACATGCGCCCGGCCGCCGCGGACGCACCGGTTCATCCGGATTCGGTATTGCCAGTAGGTGTTGCTTATCCCGCACGCAGAGTGGCAAACGCCGGCCAATAATAGGAGCAATCCTGCCATGTGAGAGCAGATCAAGCAGCAAAGCGCGTGAGCAGCACATGACAATAGTGCATTGTCCTCTGCGTTTTGGGAACGAGCACGGCGCCGCGGCGTTGTGCTGTTCCGGCCGAGCCAGCCGGTCGCGCAGGCCGGTCCGGACACGTTCCTATCCGGGGAGAACCACCACGCGGGGGCCGCTCTCAGCTGCTGCCATCCAGGCGTCGGCAATGCGGCTCAAGGGAAACGGCCGCGTCAGCACGTCGACATGGCCGTCGACAATCAGCCGCATATACACTGGCACCAGCGTCATGATGTCCGCTCTGTCAAGATTCTTTCCCGACCAGGAGGCCGTTCACGCGGATACTGGCACCACGACGGCGAACGACGCGCGGGCTCGCGTCGGCGCGCTCCGGCTCGCAGCGGCGCTGTCGCAGGCGCCGCACGCGGCACGCGGCACGAGAGGGTATATCAAGTGCGCGCGGCAGCCGGGGCGCAGCCGCCCGCGAGCGATGGCTTGAGCGATGGCTTGAGCGATGGCTTGAGCGATGAAATGCCCGAAGCGCCGGGCCCAATTGCCCGGCGCGTGCCACGATCCGCAAGCAGCTAAGCAGCTACTTCTGGTGTTGCTGGTGGAGCGCTGCTCGGTGCGGGTAGGGGCTTGCGCAGCCGGTTGATGTTCAATGCCGAGTACGTCGAGACCAAGAAGGGGACGAGGTACGTCAGCGCGATCCTCACGATCACGAGGGATGTCACGTGGCCGCTCAACACGACACCCGCCTGGTTGATGAGAAACAGGATCGTGCCGACGATTGCCGCAACCTGCAGCGCGCGTCGGAAGACGGGCCCGTAGAACATCGCGTGACGCCAGCACCGCAGGGCTGGCACAGCTCCGGCGCCGGGGAAGCGGAAACGTGCGACACGCTCGCACCGATCGCACTTGACAAGCTCTGTCTTCATCTGTCGCTACCTTGCTTTCAGCGCTCAGGAGTCCGGCGGATCTCGCCGACGCGCCACTTTGGAACACCCTGATACTGGGAGCGTAGGTGGGTAGCGTTACAGCACTCCTACACCGCGCTGACATTTGAGTGACGATTGGGCCACGGGTACCGAGCCGCGAAGTGGCTCGCAATCACGGCCGGGACACGGCCTCTCCATCAGCCGCGCGATCATTCAGGAACGCCAGGGCGAGATGGGCGTGGTGCGCGCACCCGGCGGGGGAGCCACGTTCTGGTGCGCGGTGCCTCTCGCAAGCGAAGCGGGCGCGGACGGCTGACGGCGGGTGAGAACTACATCACGCTGCGAAGCAGAAGCGATGGCCCCAGGCAAAGACGCCCGTGGCCATCGCTTCGTTGGGAGCAAGCTGTCAGCAGGGTAGGGGTCGACAGATACCGCGCGAGACCCGAATGAATGCCGTAACAAAATTCAGTTCCTCGTAACGATTTATTCATCACAATCCACATGTCAGCACTCGAAGCCGACAAATTCAGGGATTCCGCATGATACCGAGTCGAAGGGCTCGCACACGCGAGCAGAGGAGATTGTGAATGGACGCATCCGCCGGACGGAACGAGGATAGCAGGCAGCTCGCGCACGAACCAGGAGCCGCAAGGACAGGCATTGCGCGTGTATTTGCATTGAAGGAGTGGGCTGAATTGCTGGCCCTGCGCAACTCCTACCACCTGGACAACGATCGATTCAACGCTCGCGAGCTGGAGCACCTGTGCTTCATTCGCTGGCTTCACCAAACGGACAGACTGGCCGTGGAGCGCTCGGCGCATGATGGGTGGACCTATCGCTAGGGTCCCCTTCCCCGACCCCTCTTTGCCGCGGCAAAGAGGGGAGCCAGACAGAGAACGACGCGTCGCGGGCGCATTACCACGAAAGGGTATCTCGATGAAGAAGCTCATTGTCACCGCGTTCATAGCCATCCTCTTCGTGCTGGCCGGCTGTGGTGTAGGTGCGAGTGCGGGCCTGGGTGCGGGCGGAAACGGCGGGGGCGGGAACGGTGGGGGTGGCGTTCCGAGCAATGAGGTGGATATGGGACTGGTGAATTTCGTACAGAAGAGCGTGACCATCAAGGCGGGGCAGCAGGTCAAGTTCGTCGATCCGGCGGCCGACGGAGCCTTCCACACGCTGTGCTTCGGGAACGACCAGGTGTGTATGCCGAATGCCAACGGCCCAGCCGCGCTCAACGCAGCGGGCGGGATTCCCGTCAACGCCGGGGATCCGCCGATGGTCTTCACGTTCACCAAGCCTGGCAAGTACGAAGTGACCTGCACCGTCCACGTCATGATGAACGTGTTCGTGACGGTCCAGTAGCGGCCGATGTGGTGTCCCTGCGCGGGCTGGCGCGCGGGGATGGCGCGCCTCGGGCGGGGTCGTCCGTAGGCCACGCTCTGGAAATGAGGCATCGATCCATGGCCCGGATCGTCATCACCACTTATGGTTCGAGCGGGGACCTGAATCCCTTTCTCGCGCTCGGTCTCGACATGCGGGAGCGCGGGCACGCCGTTGAGTTTGCCGTGGAGGAGAGCTTCCAGACCGTGCTCGCACAGGCTGGGTTTGTCACGCACCACCTGACGGGGGATCTTGAGACTGCCCTGGCGCTGTGCGGCCGGCAGGTGTTTGGCAGGCTGACGCCGTTTGCCTCGGTGCGAGCTATCGTCGATCGGTACATCCTGCCCACGTTGCGGCCGAAGGTGGTGGAGCTGCTGGATGCGTGTGCGGGAGCGGATCTGCTGGTTTCCGCCGCCGGCCAGCTCACGGGGTCGTTCATTGCCGACCTGACGGGTATCAGGTGGGCAACTGTCGCTCTGACGCCGGGCATCATCCCCTCCGCTTACCTCGAGCCACAGCCGTTGCCGTTTGCGCTGCCTCCGGTCGTGCAACCCCTGGCGAACCGTTTGGCGTGGGCAACGGGCGAGTTGGTGCTGCGGCGCGTCGCGGACGCGCCCGTCAATCGCCTGCGCGGTGAATATGGTCTGCCGCCCCGACGGGATCTGCTGTTCTCCGGCAACTTTTCGCGCGCGCTGACGGCGGTGGCCGTGTCGCCGGCATTCCAGCCGCCGCCGCTCGATTGGCCGCACTTCGTGCACATGACCGGTTTTTGCTTCTGGGATGCGCCCGCGCTCTGGTGTGAGCCCGCCAGCCTGACGGCGTTCCTGGATGGCTCCGAGCCGACGATCGCGATATCATCCGGCTCGCTGGCGCCCGGAACCAAGCGCGCATTTACCGATTTCTTCAGAACAAGCATCAACGCCGTCCGGCGCGTTGGAGCACGCGCCCTCGTCATCGGCGCGGCTCCCGGCACGCTCCCGGATCCGCTGCCGGATGGTGTCCTGGCGGTGCCCTTCGCTCCCTTCTCGCAGGTGTACCCGCGCTGTGCGATCGTCATCCACCATGGGGGCATCGGCAGCGTGGCACAGGCGCTGCGCGCGGGAGTGCCAGCGCTGGTCGTGCCGTGGGGCGCCGACCAGTACTTGAACGCGGCGCAGGTGGCACGCCTGGGCGCGGGACGATGGATGCAGCGTCGCTTCTATACCCCCGAACGCGCCGCGCACGCGCTCGACGCGCTGAAACAAGAGACGTGGTATCGGGAGCGGGCCCAGGCTATCGCTGTCCAAATCAATCAGGAAGATGGGGTCGCGAACTTGTGCGACGCGCTCGAAGGCGTCTTGTGCCGCTAGATTGCCACGTCCCTCATGATCGGGTGTAGCAGCTCGGTCCGCGGCGGCCAGGCGTTTGTTCTCCAACCGGTCGCATACGTCTGCTCTGGCCATACCCACGGCTTTACGCTGCTAGGTCGGCCTGTGTGAGCGGCGTGACCTCCAGGCAAGACCTGTATGCAATCCGTAATGAGGTTGCGCCCCCTGTAACCCGTGGTGCTTCACAATCGGTATGACGGTACTGAGAGCTGGCATGATACGGACTGAAGGTGCGTCTCTGCGAAAAGGCCGTCATTGCTTTCCGCATGAGCGCATCTTTCGCGTTATCAGACCGCGATACCTATCTCCTCACGTGCAAGATCCACGCGTACATGCGGGCTATGATTACCGTGACCTATTGCGTTGCCGGCGATGCACAGAAAGAGCGTGGTGATGTCGATCATGGGTGCGGCGATGGTGCTGGCGGTGAACACATCCGGCCTGACGGGCATTCTGATCGCCTTCTGCTATGCGGCGCTGGTGATCCTGATGTTGCTGGGGGCCGCAGGCGCTCCATTGCCGACGGGAGCGGTGCTCATCGGGCTCGGGGCGCTGAGCGCACAGCGACACGGCCCCAACTTCCTCATACTGGCGCTGCTGGCAACGGCGGCGGCTGTGAGCGGCGATATCCTCGATTACGGCCTCGGCCGTGCGGGCCGACCGGTGCTGTATGCCTGGCTGCTGCGCCCACTGCTCAAGTTCACTGGGATCGGCATCAACGACGCGACGCGGTTGGGCCGCGGCAGTGGCCTGATGGTCTTCCTGACACGCTTTACACTCACTCCTCTCGCATCCCCGCTTAGCATCCTGGTCGGTGCCGCACGCGTGCCACTCGCGACGTTCCTGGTCTGGGATGCGCCTGGCGATGTGGTTGCGGTCGTGGGCAATCTCGGGATCGGCAGGTGGCTGGGCACAGGTCTCACCACGCACACCCCCCATGCGATCGCGTTTTGGGGAATCTTCACACTCGCCAGCCTGGCTCCCGCCATCCTCTTCTTGGTCGTCCGGTGGCACCGCATGGCGCGGAGTCGGGCGCCGATTGGCAGCGCTGTGTGTGGCGAAGCGTCCACATCGCATGAGCATGGACGCGCGGTTGCACGTGCAGGAAGGAGTCCGCACGGTGAGCGGTCAACGTGACGCGCCCATCGCAAGCCCACGTCAGGCGTCCGCGCGCTCAACCGGCAGCGCGAACCAAAACGTGGAGCCCTGGCCCGGAGCGCTGCGCACGCCGATGCGCCCATGGTGCCGCTCGATGATGGTCCGGCACAGGTACAGCCCGAGTCCGAGGCCCTCGCGCGTGCCATCGCGAATCTGGACCCCCGCCGCTCTGTGGAAGCGCTCCCAGACGCGTTGCTGCTCGTCGGCGGCCAGACCAGGGCCCTGATCGCATACGGAGACGCGGGCCCAGAGCCCCTTGACGTCCAGGCGCACCCGCACGTCCTGGTCGTGCTGCGAATATTTGAGTGCGTTGACCAGGTAGTTGGTGACGACCTGCCTGATGCGATCGGCATCGGCAAATGCAGGGACACTCGCCGTGGCGGGCAGACGCAAGTGGATGGTCCGGTGAGGCGTGATCAGTCGCTGTTCCGCGACGGCGTCGCGGACGACTTCCGCCAAATCGCAACGCGCCAGACGGAACTCCAGCCTGCCCGCGCGGATGCGCGAGACGTCCAGCAGATCATCCATCAGGCGACTGAGACGCTCGATGCCGGAGTCCGCCTGGACCATCAGCGCCTGGATGGGTTCCAGCGTGCGGGTCACCGCGTCGCCGTCCGCCGCCAGCTCGGCGATGACATGCTTTAGGCTATCGTTCGCGAGCTCGACACACAGGCTGCTGCTGGTCACGGGCGTCTTGAGCTCGTGCGTGGCGATGCCCAGGAACTCATCCATCCGGCGATTGGCCTCCCGCATGGCCATCGCGCTCGCCCGTGCCTCCTCACGCTCGCGCAGCAGCCGCTCGCGCTCCAGGACCAACGCCACCAGTCGCGCGATTCCACTGGTCAGCGCGAGCTCGTCTGGTGTGAACGCGCGCGCCACCGGCCCGTAATCCAGCGTCAGGACGCCCACGAGCTGCCTGCCAAGGAGCATCGGCACCAGCAACATCGAGCGCCAGGCGAGCGGGTTGGGCCAGCGGTTGAACGGCGCCTGCCAGCGGTCGACCGGAATGAGCTCGCCGAGCTGCAGGCGGGAGATCATGGCGGGCGGCAGAAAGTCTCGCAGATGGCGTTGATCCGGCCGGGGCCAACTGGCTTGCCACTGCTGCCTTTCCTCGTCGGGAATGAGCCCCGCGACCGCCCACGTCTGCTGGACGTCGTCCTGCGTTCCCACCGGGACGATGGTCACACGCTGGCACCCCAGGACGCTCTGGGTCAGGCCGGCCAACCGTTGCGCCACGCCAGCTGTCGTCGCGGGCCCGCGTTCTGGCGTGGGCGAGGGATCATCGGAGACCAGCGTCTCCGCCATCGACAGCAGCGCGTCCAGCGCCTCGTGCGTCTGGCGCTCCAGCTGCCGCCGGTCCGTGACATCCCGCACGATCAACACGCCGCCGGCAATATGGCCCTCGGCATCGCGCACCGGGGCGCCGCTGGTGTTGACCAGGATGTCGCGTCCATCGAGCGTGCGAGCCCGCGTGTCCATGGCGCCGGCACCGCGTAGCAGCTCGCCCCGCAGCACGCGGAACGCCGGCCACTGCTCCTTTGGGAGTGGCTGCCCGCGCTCGTCTCGCAGGTCGATCAGTTCTCCCCGCTCGCGCAGCGTCCGCGGACTGCCCTCGGCGCGCAGATCAAACCTGAGGAACTCGGTGTCCGCGTGATTGGTGTGCAGGATGCGCCCTTCACGGTCAAACACGAGGACGCCATCCGCTACCGTATCCAGGATCGCCTCAAGCTGGCTGGCGCGGGCCGCGGATTCCCGCGCCGCCGCCGCCACCTGGCGTTCCAACCCGCGGCGCTGGGTCACATCGCGCAAGATCAGCACGCAGCCAACAATCTTGTCGTTGGTGTCCCGCACCGGCGCCCCACTCCCGTTGAGCAGAACCTCGCGCCCGTCCAACGTGCGAATCAAGAAGTCCACCGCGTTGGTGCCGGTCAGCACCTCACCCCGCAGCACCCGCGAAGGCAACCATTGCTCGTACGGGAGCGGCTGGCCATTCTCATCACGGGGGGCGAGCAGCTGACCTCGCTCGTGGAGTGGGAGGGATGCGTAGTCCGGTCGGGCGTCCAGCGCGAGCAGATCGCGAAAGGCGCGGTTGGCCTGCACAAACCGGCCGTTACCGTCGTAGAAGAGGACGCTATCCGCCATCGATTCGAAGATCGCCGAGAGCTGGCTGGCGCGGGCGGCGGCCTCCTGCTCGGACCGGCGCAGCGCCGCTTCTAACTGCTTGCGCCCGCCGATTTCGTGGAACGCCACCACCGCCCCCATCACCACGCCATCCGCACGCAGAGGTGACGACACATACGCCACGGAGATGGTTACGCCATCTTTGCGCGTGAAGAGATCCTCGTCGACGCGCACCGCCTCGCCTGAGCGGATCACCCCCAGGAGGGGACATTGCTCCATCGGAAATGGAGCGCCGTCCGCGCGCTGAAAGTGGATGGTCTTGTGCATGTCCTGGCCGAGCAACTCGCCTTCAGTCCAGCCGAGCATGCGCTCCGCGGCCGGATTCATGAAGGTGACCTGCCCGGCACGATCGACCGCATAGGTTCCCTCGCCAAGGTTGCCGATGATGGCACGCATGAAGTCCAGCAGGTGCGCCGCCTCTTGTTCCGTGCGCTTGCGGCCTGGGCGCGGATGCGTCTCTTTCTGAGTCTCATGAGGAGACGTGGCATACCCGGCAGTGATGCGGTCCGCGAGGGGGGCTGGCTGGCTCGCATAGCTATTGGGCGTCTGGTGGCGTGACTTCACAGTCGTCCCTCCCACGGCGGAGATGACCTCGCTCGTGACAACGATCGGACTGCTGGAGTTGACGTCTGCCCTCTCCGCACCACGACACCTGCACAGGACAACACCTCATCGCCCATGTGAGCGCTTGAGGTCAAGGGAAGGCGTAGACTCTCATCCAGTATAGCGCGAGCGCCTCACTTCAACAAAGCGGACGAGCTGAGATGTGTGCGCCTGCTGCTCAGGCCCGTTTGTATGCAACGCGTAAGTGCGCGTAGCCGATCTGTAAGGTCCGCCCTCTCACAATCGGCACAGACCGGTGTGCTGGGGACAGTTCCCAGCCACTTTCCGGTCGGTTCTCGGTCGCTTCCCGCACGAGACGTCGTCGAGGGCGAACGTGCGAGACGGCCCACGAAAGGATGGCATGACGATGAAATGGATTACGCACGAGCATGTGAGGGCAGACCGCGTGCTGAGCCCCTGGCTGATCCGCCGTTTCGTGGATCCTCAGGCGGAGTTTCTCTTTGTGCCCAGGGATCAGGTCATGGCCGTGGCTGAGCGCGAGGACGCGATTCCCTTTGACGTGCAGGGCGTGGAGCTGGGGCACCACGGCAAAGAGGTCACCTTCGAGGCGATCCTCAAGCAGCATCAGCTGACGGGCGATCCCGCCCTCGTGCTGCTGGGCAAGATCGTCAACGGTGCCGACACCGACAACACGCTCTGGGACCAACCGGAGGGGCCGGGCTTGTCCGCCATCGCCGACGGTTTTCTCACCCTGGCATTGGGTGATGACCACGAGGTACTGGCCAGGGAGTTCATCGTCTGCGACGCGCTCTACGGCTATTGCCAGACTATGGTCGAGCGCGGCAAGCCCAACGGCGCGTTCAAGGCCTGATCCACCTGTTCCGCTGCCTGGCCTCCGCTGCGGACGCCCCCGGGCCTGGGGGCGTCTGTCAGGCGGGTGAACGTGGCGCTGTTTCCCTCGATGGATGAGCTAGACCGCGCCCTGGCCGCTGTGCTGAGCGTTGACCCGGAGGCCACTGCTGAGGACTCTCATGGCCTTTGCCGAGTTCGCAGAATCCGGAAGACATCCGTCATGCGGTTCCATGACTTCGTAAGGATTGTTCTGTCAGGCTCTCATTGCGAGCACAGTGGTGCCGATACACCCACTGAACGCTGCTTGTAGAAGGAGCATCTGGCTATGACAATCCCACGAACACCCACCGCGGTGGACAGCGGGACCTACACGCTTGGCGGCGACCTGACCATCCGGCGGCTCGGCTTTGGCGCGATGCGCATCACCGGCGAGGGCCTCTGGGGTCCGCCGCGGGATCGCGACGAGGCTCGGGCGGTCTTGCGCCGGGCCGTCGACCTGGACATCAACCTGATCGACACCGCGGATGCCTGGGGACCCGGCGTGAGCGAGGAGCTGATTGCGGAGGCCCTCTACCCCTATCCGCCGAGCCTGACCATCGCGACCAAAGGGGGCGTCCTCAGTCCCAGCCCAAGGGAGCGGGTGCCTGACGGCCGGCCGGAGCACCTGCGCGCGGCGCTGGAGGCGAGCCTCCGGCGACTCCGGCTGGAGCGCATCGACCTCTACCAGTTGCATAGGCCCGACCCCCACGTGCCATTCGAGGATTCGGTGGGGACGCTGGCCGAGCTGCAACAGGCCGGCAAGATCCGGCACATCGGGCTGAGCAACGTGACGGCCGAGCAGCTTGCACAGGCACGGCGGATCGTGCCCATTGTGGCGGTGGAGAACCGCTATAACCTGACCGATCGGATATCAGAGAACGTGCTGGAAGTCTGCGCGCGTGAGGGCCTGGGCTTCCTGCCGATTGCCCCGCTGGCGACGGGTGGGCTTGCTCGCGCCGAGGGCCCGCTCGAACAGATTGCGCGCCGGCATCAGGCTACCGGTGCGCAGGTCGCGCTCGCCTGGCTCCTGCAGCGATCGCCGGTGATCTTGCCGATTCCGGGCACCGCGTCGGTGCGCCACCTCGAAGAGAACGTCGCCGCGGCGAGCATCCGACTGACCCAGGACGAGCTCGAGCTGTTGAGCGACATCGGAGGACAGTGAATGCGCATGCGCCTCGTCCCGCTGATGCTCCTCGTAGCGCTCGCCGCGACCGCGTGTAACGCCGCCTCGGGCGCCGCCCGCACGAGCGGGCAGACGCTCACGATGGGCGCGAGCATGTTCGTCGGGAGCACCACCATCACCATCCGCGCCGGCCAACCGATCACGCTGGACGACCCGGCGTCATCGGGCGGCGTCCATAACCTGGTCACCGGGACCGACGGCCTGTTTGCTCCCGCGCCGGGCGCACCGAGCGCGCTCGCATCATCAGCGGGCATCGATCTCCAGCCCGGCGACAAGAAGATCGTCACGTTCGCGCAGCCTGGCACCTACCACATCACGTGCACCATCCACCCCATGATGCAGGCCACCATTACGGTCACCTGAGCAGCTTGAGCCGTGCACGAGTTGCGTAGGGGTGCGTAGGGGTGCGCGAGGTGCGGCGATTCCTGTCGGATCGCAGCTAGCTCCTGGAGGAAAACATGCGTCGCTTCTCCCAAGTGTCGAGCATGATCGCCTTGCTGGGTATTGTGAGTCTCGGCGCGCCCACGGCAGGGCCGCCGGGGGCAAACAATTTGAGCCAGATCGACCACGTCATCGTCATCATGCAAGAGAACTGGAGCTTCGACAGCCTCTACGGCGAGTTTCGCGGAGCGAACGGATTGGCGAACGCCGGAGCCACGACCCAGCAGGTGAGCGCCACCGGGCAGCCCTACGTCATGCTGCCCCAGCCGCTGAACTCGACACTGACTCCGCCCGGACCCGATCCGCGCTTCCCTGGCAATCTTCCGGTGCAGCCGTTCCGCATCGCCCAGTTCGTGCCCGCCGACCAGAAGACCGGCGACCTGGTTGTACGATTCTACCAGGAGCAGGCGCAGATCGATGGTGGCAAGATGGACAAGTTTGTCGCCTTCGGCGGCTCCGGAGGCCTTCCGTTGGGCTACTATGATGCGACCAACCTCCCAGAAGGACGGCTGGCCAGTCAATATACCCTCGCCGACAACTTCTTCCATGCTGCGTATGGCGGCTCGTTCTTGAACCAGATCTGGCTCATCGCCGCGAGCAGCCCGGTCTGGCCCAACGCCCCGGCGAATCAGGTGGCCCAGCTCGACGCGCAGGGCAAGCTGATCAAGGATGGGGCAGTCACCCCCGACGGCTACGCCGTGAACACGGTGTACTCCGTCAATCAACCGCATCCAGCCAGCATTACCGACTCAGCCAAGCTCCTGCCGCAGCAGACGATGCCCACCATTGGGGATCGCCTGAGCCAGAAGGGCATCTCGTGGGCGTGGTACGCGGGCGGCTGGAATCAAGCGCTGGCTGGGCATCCAGATCCACTCTTTCAGTACCATCACCAGCCGTTCGTCTATTTCAAGAACTACGCCGACGGCACCAACGCGAAAGCCGCGCACTTGAAGGACGAGCAGGACTTCCTCCACGCGCTGCAAGCGCATAACCTACCGGCGGTTTCCTTTGTGAAGCCGATCGGCGAGAACAACGAGCATCCCGGCTACGCGAGCCTCCTCCAGGGGCAGGAGCATGTGGCGAAACTCGTCGAGGCGGTCCAGAAGAGCCCCTATTGGTCGCACTCCCTGATCATCGTGACGTATGACGAGAATGGGGGCTTCTGGGATCATGTGGCGCCGCCGCGAATCGACCGCTGGGGACCGGGCACACGCGTGCCGGCGATCATCATCTCGCCCTTCGCCAGGCGGGGCTTCGTCGACCACACCCAATACGATACGACGTCCATTTTGAAGCTCATCGAGACGCGCTGGCAGCTCAAGCCACTCAGCACGCGTGATGCTGCGGCGAATGACCTGACGAACGCGCTCGATCCCAATCGGTTGAACCAGTCGAGCACCGGGGGGATCGCCGGCACGGCCGTGATCGGTGTGATCGTCGCGGCGGGGGTGGGCCTGCTGCTGAGGGGCGGATACTCCACCTATCGCCGACGATCCGGTCGTGGCTAGCAATCGCACAGAGGCACACAGAGGCAATCGAGGGCGTCAGGCAATACTCCCATCCGCCCATTTCGGTCGTAGCGACTGAGAGCAGCGGCAATTGATTCACTGGGAGCGGCGGGGCACAATAGCCCTCGCCGCTCCAGCGTCGAGTGAGCGGACACACTTACGGGCCGGTGGTGGCCGTCGCCGTCGGCTGCGGCGCAGACGTGGGTGTGGGCACCGCTGGCGGGGCGCCAGCCAACAGCTGCGGCAGCGTGACGGGCACGAGCCCGCGCGCCCGCAGGCCCTGGATGATCTGGGGCAGGGCTTGCGCCGTCTCGTTGCGATTGAAGTAGCCGTCGTGGAGCAGGATGATACTGCCGGGGCGGGCCGCGGAGAGCACGCGCTGGACGATCACCGAGACGCCGGGGTTAGACCAGTCCTGGGGATCCACGCTCCAGGTGACGGTCGTGAGGCCCATCGCCTGGGTCTGGGCGACGACCTGGGAGTTGTAGTCGCCGAAGGGTGGGCGCCAGTAGCGCAGGCAATAGTGAGCACCGAGGGCCGCGTGGATCGCCTGTGCTGTGGAGGCCACCTCCCAGGCCCGCTGCGCCGGGGTGAGCTTGGTCATGTAGGGATGGTCCCACGTGTGGATGCCGATGGCAAAGCCGTCGGCCGCCTCGCGAGCGATCAGGTTTGGCCGAGTCTGGGCGCTCGCGCCGACGACGAAGAACGTCGCCGGCGTATGCGTCTGCTCGAGGGTGCTCAGCATGGTCTCGGTCCGGTCGGGGCTGGGACCGTCGTCGAACGTGAGCGCCACCTCATTGAAGGCACCCGGCCCAACCCAGACGACATGAGAGGCCGGATGGGGGGGATTGGGACCGCAACCGAGGTCGATGCCCCCCGTCATGAGGGGATTTTGGGTGGGCGTTGGCGTCAGGGCGGGCGTCGGCGTCATAGTGGGCGCTACGGTGGCAGTGGGGATGAGCGTCGCGGTAGGCCAGGCGTGCTCAGCGGTCGACCGGGCGGCGAAGGGCCATGAGGGCAATGGCAGGGAGCCGACTGCGGCCAGGACGGCGCTGCCCGATGCCAGAATCAGCGCGATGACCGCGAGAGCGATCAGGCCTGTCCGAGACCAGCGACGGCCACGCCCAGGCCGCTTCTCCGTAGGCGTAGGCCATCGGGGTGTGGGTGTGTACATCGGTCTCCTGGAGCTCGGCCCAGTTGGCGGCGCCACCCGGCCGGCCGTTTCTACCGCACCTCACCATGCGGACTGCTTCCTCAGCAGCCGCCTACTCGACTCAACGGGCCATGAGCCCAGCCGTAACAACCCGCGAGGTCCGATTGCATGCGGCATGTCCCCTACGACAGCTGCACCAAGTTGCCGAGGTGAGTCGGGGAGCGGCAGCCGACGTCGATCAACACATTATCGACGATCG
>CAYQFU010000015.1:5899-47357 GCA_964416775.1 uncultured Ktedonobacterales bacterium | reverse complement strand
CCGGTGATCGGCGGACATCGTCAGCGGCATGATGTCGCGCACCACCGGCCGGTCGTTCACCGGGACGAATTGCTTGCGCGTACTCGCCACCGCCAGGATCGCCGCCTCGGGTGGATTGATGATCGGCACGAAGTCGGTCACGTCCAGCATCCCCAGGTTCGAGATCGAGAACGTCCCGCCGGCCAAGTCGCGCTCGTTGAGCCGGCCCGCCCGCGCGCGCTCGGCCAGCGCCTTCGCCTCACGCGCGATGGTGCGCACGCCCTTCACGTTCGCGTCGTGGATCACCGGCACCACCAGTCCGCCAGGCACGTCCACCGCGAAGCCCACGTTGATCTGCGCATGGCGCACGAATTCCCCATCGCGCAGCGAGCTGTTGAACTCGGGATGCCGCTCCAGCGCCAGCGCGGCCGCTTTGACGATCAGGTCGTTGATGCTGACCTTCACCCCCTCCTCGCCGGCCGCCGCATTCAGCGTCTGGCGCAGCGCCAGCAGCTCCGTCACGTCCACCTCGGTGCTGACATAGAAGTGCGGGATGGTCTGCTTCGATTCCGCCATGCGCCGCGCGATGGCCGCCTGCATGCGCGAGAGCTTGACCACTTCCTCTCCCGGTGCCGCGGCTGGTGTTGGTGGCGGCGCGGGTACGGTCGATGGCGCCGGCGCTGGAGGTGGCGGCGCGGGCGGTGTGGCCGCTGCCGGGCGCACCGGCTGAGCGGCAGGGAAGGCCGGCCGCTGCTCCAGATAGTCCTCGATGTCGTCACGCACGATACGCCCGCCGGGTCCCGTGCCCTGAATCTGGTCCAGCTCGATGCCGTGCTCGGCGGCCATGTGTCGCGCCAGCGGCGAGGCCTTGACGGCTCCGTGCTCGCCCGCTGGGGCCCCTTCCTCGGCCGGCGCCGTCAGCGTCGTCCCGCCCCGCGTGCCGTTCGCGCCGTCGCGCTCCGCGCGGCTGGCGGTCGCCTGCGCGGCCGTTGCTGCCGCGCCGCGCCCATCCTCGGAGCGCGCCTCCTGCCGCTGGACCGGCTGCGCCGCTGCGGCGGGTTGGGCGCCCTTGCCGCTGCCGATCATCGCCACCGGCTGCCCGATGGGTGCGGTCTCGCCCGCGCGCACCAGGATCTCCTCCAGCACGCCCGCGTCGAAGGCCTCCAGATCCATAGTGGCCTTGTCCGTCTCGATCTCGGCCAGCACGTCGCCCTTCTTGACCTCGTCCCCCGGCTGCTTGAGCCAGCGCGCGATGGTCCCTTCCTGCATCGTATCGCTGAGGCGCGGCATGTTCACGGTTGCCATGATCTATCGCCTCCTGCGCGGTGCCAGCTCGCGGATGGCCGTCGTCAGCTTGTCCGCGCCCGGCAGCGCCAGCTGCTCCAGCGCCTTAGAGTACGGCAGCGGCACCTCCTCGCTCGCCACGCGCTTGATGGGCGCATCGAGATAGTCGAAGGCGTCCTCCTGAATGCTCGCGATCAGCTCGGCGCCAATCCCGTAGGAGCGCCAATCCTCCTCCACGATGAGGGCGCGGCCGGTCTTGCGCACCGACGCGGCGACGGTCTCGCGGTCCAACGGGCGCAGCGAGCGCACGTCCACCACTTCCACACTCAGCCCGTCGCTCTGCTCGATCTTGCGCGCCACATCCAGCGCGACCGCCGCCATACGCGAGTAGCCAATCACCGTCAGGTCGCGTCCCTCTTTCGTGACCTTGGCCTTGCCAAAGGGGATCGTGTAGTCGCCGTCGGGCACCGCGCCTTTGCTATTGTAGAGGGCCAGGTTCTCCAGGAAGAGCACGGGGTTGTTGTCGCGGATGGCCGTGCGCAGCATGCCCTTGGCATCCTCCGGCGTCGAGGGTGCCACCACCTTGAGCCCCGGGACGTGGGCGAACCAGGCCTCAGGGTTCTGCGAGTGCGTGGCGCTAAGCTGCTGGCCGCCGCCACCGGGCGTGCGGATCACCATCGGCACGGGCGTCTGCCCACCGAACATGTAGTAGATCTTGGCAGCGTGGTTCACGATCTCGTCCATGGCCAGCATGATGAAGTTGATCGTCATGATCTCCACCACCGGCCGCAGCCCCAGCATCGCCGCTCCAGTGGCCATGCCGACGAAGCCGTTCTCGGCGATCGGCGTATCCACCACCCGTTTCGGGCCGAACTCCTTCAAGAGGCCGGCGGTGATCTTGTAGGAGCCCTCGAAGACGCCGATCTCCTCGCCGATGAGGAAGACGCTCTCGTCGCGCAGCAGCTCCTCGTGCAAAGTGTCGTGCAGCGCCTGGCGATAGGTAATGTCGGGCATGGCTGTCTGTGACCCTACCTTCCTCCTACGGGAGCGTCGTCCGGCGCGTATATGAAATCGTACAGGCTGTCCGGCGACGGGTCGGGGCTCTGCTCCGCGAACTCCACCGCCGCGTCCACCTCGCGTTGCGCTCGCTCCTCGATCTCGCGCAGGTCGCTCTCCCTGGCCAGACCCGCCGTCAGCAGACGCGCGGCGAACGCCGTGATGGGATCGCGCTCGCGCCCGCGCTGCACCTCGTTCTGGTCGCGGTAGCGGTCCGGGTCCACAACGGAGTGCCCGCGGAAGCGGTAGCTCACCGCTTCAATCAGGCTGGGTGTGTGCTCGTCGCGCGCCAGCCGCATCGCCTCGCGTACGGATTCGCGCACGGCCAGCGGATCATTGCCGTCCACCCGCTCGCCGCGCATGTCGTACGCGCAGGCTTTCTTGTACAGCTCGCTCACGGCTGAGCCCTGCTCCACCCGCAGCCCCATGCCGTACTGGTTGTTGACGATGAAGTAGACGATGGGCAGGTGATAGATCTGTGCCAGGTTCAGCGATTCGTGGAATGGACCGCCGTTGGTCGTGCCGTCGCCCATCTGGCAGATCACACCTTCGTGGCCGCCGCGATAGGACACGGCGAAGGCCGCGCCAGTCGCCAGGGGGAGCTGCCCTCCCACGATGGCATAGCCGCCCATGAAGCGGCGCCCGGCGTCGAAGAGGTGCATCGATCCCCCGCGTCCGTGCGAGCATCCTGTCTCCTTGCCGAAGAGCTCCGCCATCACGGCGCCAGGCGGGATGCCCCGGCACAGCGCGTAGCCGTGCTCGCGGTAGTTCGTATAGACGTAGTCGGTCGGCTCCAGCCCGGCGCAGAACCCAACCACGGTCGCCTCTTCGCCCAGATTGAGGTGGCAGTACCCGCCGATGCGCGCCTTGGTGTACATCTCGCCCGCCTTCTGCTCGAAGTAGCGGACGAGCACCATCTGATAATAGTAGTCGAGCAGTTCGTTGCGGTTGTAGCGTTTGAGTGCGTCGAGCTGTTCCGGCTGGGCGCCCACCGCCACGGCTGATGCGCGCGCCGCCTCCGGGGTGGGCGCGCTGGGCGCCGCCTCTGGTGCGCCCTCGGCCGCGGGCGCAGTGTCCCGATCTATCTCGTGCTGATCTACCTCGTGCTGGATATCCATGACGTCTCCTGGTCCCTGCTTGCCAACATCCCCTCGCGCTCGCGCGATCCGGGGCGTGCCAGCGGCACGCGGTGTGCCTGGCGGTGTCGCTCGTGCCGCCATATCCGCGGTTCTCTCCCTGCATGACCAGTGCCGCCAACCTTACACGACGATGGGCGGCGGACGCGCGTGCGCCAGCCGCCCATCATCAGCCGTACGTAGTGACGTAGTTCAGGGCACGTCGAAGTGGAAGATCCAGGGCCCTCCCTGCGGGGCCCGCGCGTTGTGCGCGTACGAGACGGTGAGCGTCCACGTGCCGTGCTTGTCGTAGAGCGCGTCGCCGTAGCTGACGACCGTCTGGCCGTTGGGGGCGACGCCAACGCCGATCGGGCCGCCGCCGGGATTCTGAAAGGGATCCGAGGTCCAGCCGCCGACGGTGAGCGTAGCGATGGCCCACTCGGGGGCGATGCCGCTCAGATACACGCGCGTCTCACTGACCGTCACCACCACGCGCTCCAGCGTGACGGTCTGCCCGCCCACCGTGACGCGCTGGTGCGGTTCAGCCACACGGCCCGCGTGGAACGTGACGGTGAAGTCGAACGCCAGGGTGCCAGGCACGTTGACGAAGTGGACGTCCGGCTTTCCGCCATCCACCTCGGCCGAGAGCCCTTGCGCGCTCAGGTGGAGGTGGAGCTGGCCGGGCGCCCCGGTGATCGAGCTGGCATCGAAGAACAGGAGGTTGCCCTGGCTGTTGCCCTGGTTCGCGGAGCCGTATGCCACGCGCCCGGGCGCCAGCTGCCCCTGGTCTGTGCTCAGCACGGTGTTCGTCAGGCTGGCGTCTGTGTAGCCACCCCTCGACGGCATCTTGACGATGTACGCGACGATGACGTTGTTCGAGTCCGCGTACACGCGCTCGACGGTGACGGTGAAGCCGTCCAGCGTGCGCGCGATATTCACTGGCTGCGCCAGCTTGAGATCGAGGACCTGCTGTGTGCCTGGCTCGAAATGGAAGAGGCTGCTGAGCAGTGGCTCCACGGCGTACGCGGCACCGCCCAGCACGAGCGCCGCCAGCAGGATGCCGGCCGTCACCACCACGACGCGTCGCGGCAGCCTGAAGCCAGGCCACCACGGGCCGGCGCGGCTGGCGCGCACGCTCCGTGCGCTGGCGGCATGCTGGCGCAGCGCCTGCCCGATGGCCGCGCGCACTGGCTCGGATGGCTCCGCGGCTGCGTACGCGGCATCCAGGTCGCCGACCAGGCGCGCCAGCTCGGGATCGCCGGGCTCATCCAGCAGGTCGGAGTAACGCCGAGAAAACGATGAATTAGGCGCCATGATAGGCCTCCTTGAGACTCTGGAGCGTGCGAGTGAGCTGCTTCTTAACGGCGGCCGCGCTCTTGCCCACGACCACGGCAATCTCTGGAGCGCTGAGCTGTGCGGCGAAGCGCAGCGCCAGCATCTCCCGCTTCTCGGGATCGAGCCGGGCCAGCAGCTCGCGCAGGCGATCCAGCGCCTCGCGCTGGAGCACGACGCCCTCCGGGTCCTGCCCAGCAGCCGGGTGCATCGCCTCGGGCAGCGCCTCCCAGGGGACGGCGCCGCGCTGCCTGCGCCGCGCGTCGATGGCGGCATGGCGCGCGATGCGGAACAGCCACGCGCCGAACGGGGCGCCGCGCGACCGGTACGCCGGCAACGCGTCCAGCGCGCGCAAGAAGACCTGCTGCGTCAGGTCGGCCGCATCCTCGTCGCTCGCGGCGTGCGCCCGCAGATAGCGATACACGCGCGTCACGTACAACCGATAGAGGGTGTCGAAGGCGGATGGGTCCGCCTGTGCCGCCGCGACCAGCGCCGCCTCCTCAGCGCCCAGGGTCGCGGTGCCGCCCTCAAGCGCCGGCATGGAGATGCTCCGCATCCGGCCCTCCTCGATAGGGATCGCTCACGCTCGCCCTCCTCACTCCACATCACATCGGCTCGACATGTCCATCGCCATGGCATCCAGATGGCATCCATAACAACGCGGCGGATGCGAAACGGGGACATTCGGTCCAATCCCCACGCACAATGACGCAGGACGCATGGACAGTGAGCGAGCGCAGTTATAGGGAGGATATGGAGGAACACGAGAGAGGGCCACCTGCCCAACCGATCGGCGAAACGCCGGCTGGGCAGGTGGCGGTGAAGCCTCGCTGACTGCTCACTCGCCTTGCATGAGCCGCTTGCCCAGGTTCTCCCACCCCAGGTTGGGATTGATGACCCGGGTGAAGCTCAGGCGGTAGCCGTCAGGGTCGGCGATCACGACTTCGCGCACGTTCCACGGCTGATCCACCGGCCCGTGGAGGATGTTGGCGCCGGCCTGGCGCGCGCGCTCCGCCAGAACATCCACCGACCCCTCCATGAGCGTGTAGCTGAGCGTTACGCCCAGGCCGCACGGCCCCTCGATCGGCTCTCCTTCCGGCACGAGCAGCACGTCGGCGTACTTGGCCCAGCGTAGGTGGATGAGCGACGGCTGTCCATCCCGTCCTGGGAGCGTGGCGACGTGCTGGAATCCCAGCGCCTCCTGGTACCACTTTCCCGACGCCACGAGGTCGCTAACCCGCAGCATAGGGAACGACGGCATGGGGTAGATCTCCACATTGGGATCTGGCATCGGCCAGTTCATTGTCGGCTCCTTTCGCTTCCCTGTGCCCCGCGCCGCGGAGCGCGCAAATCGTGCCCCTCGGCGCCACACAGGCACTCAGCGCGCACGCCTCGCCGCGGCGGCACGCGGCGGCCTTTCGCACCGCCAAGCGACAGTGTAGAGCCTTCCGTTGCTGGAGGGTCAAGCCTTCGCGGCTTCTCCCACAGGGCTGGCATCCTGCTCGCACTCGCATTGGCCGTTTGCTATACTGATGCACGACAGACGGAAGGCTGATGAGGCGCATTAACCAGAGGGGGTGCTCGCGGATGAGGTCTTTTCGCCGCTTGCCGCCGCTGCTGCGGGTAGTGTCACTGCTGGGAGTGCTTGCCATTCTTGTGTCACTCGGCATCAGCACCTGGGTGTGGCAGTTGGACCAGAAGAATGGGAAGGCGCCTGAGCACCTCCAACTTGTTGGCTGGGTTATCTTGGAGCTGGGGCTCGTCTACTCCTGGATGGTATTCGCCTACAATGTACGCCACCCTGCACGCTTTGCTCCCACCCGCCGTCCGGCTCGCGCGGCGCCCTGGCTGGATACCTGGCGCGGGCAGCTCATGAGCGCATTAGTCGCCAGTGCTGTTCCAATGGCCACTATTATCGCCGCGCTGGTGGTGTCTTCTAACACGCCTCTCGTCTCCTTGGCATATCCGGTCAACATGGTGTTTCTGGTCATATGCTTCGTATGGTTCGTCGTCTTCGGTTGGGCGATGTCGTAGGCAGCAAGACGGCACACATCGCCAGTGGTATGGGCACTGAGCGCGCTGTCTTGCGGTGATGGTTAGCGCGGTACGTCAGCTCCGGGACGAGAGATCGGCAAAGGACTGTTGAGAGCACGCGCGAACGTATGCCCGAAGGGTTGCGCGAGGCAGGGGCGGTAGGAAGCGCGGTCCTGCCGTGCATCCAGGAAAGATGCACAGAAATGCGAAGACGAAGTACCTCCACCAGCAGCCCTGGAGCTGACCTGCCGTGAGCCGCCCTGGGTGTCATGTTGGGCGGCTCACGACGTATATCCGCGTAAGAGGCCACGAGACGAGTGGGCGGTGAAGGCTTTTACCTGGCGCTCTGGCGTTGAGCTACATGCCCTTGCGGACAAGGCGGGAGTTGAACCCGCGTAACCAGGCCCTGCGAAGTATCTCCACCAGCAGCCTCATGGCCTCGTTTGGGCGCGGCTACGGATGCATCTCCGCGGCCGGCGAGGTTGCGTGAGCTTCGAGACGAGGGGTTGGCAAGGCACCGTTGTGAGACGAAGTATCCCTGCCGGCAGCCTCGAAGCCCGCCAGCAACTGTATCACGTGCGAGTCCGTGGAGGCAAGAGCACGGAAACGCTGTTGCCCTCACAGCACTGTCACCTGGCGCACGTGCTCCATCTGGCTCTGCCCACCATCCAGCATCGTGGCGATGAACGACAGAATACTGCTGCTCCATCCGTAGATGTAGTAGCAGTCGGGCTCCTCGGGCGGCACGACGGCGTGGCTGTATGGCAGGAGTTGGACGAAGAAGCACTTCAGCTTCGGGTTCACCCGCGACCGGTACTCGCGGATGAGATCCAGCACACCGCGGTTGCGGGTGAGATGGTCCACCCAGCTCTCACTATCCGTGATGAAGATCGCCACATCGTAGACGCGAGGCGGGTCTTTACGTCCGAAGGCGTACTCGATGGGTGCGGACAGGCTCGTGCCGCCGCCGTATCCAGTGACCGCCTGGGCGATGCTGGCGATCGTCTGGTCCTTCCGCACCGACCGCGGATGAGCCTCCGTGTCGAAGCTCACAATGGCTCCATCCTCGGCCTTCTTGAAAGCCGCCGCCGCGAACACCGCCGCTATCTCAGCCATAGTCATGTCGCTGCGCGCCGACGGTCGCGAGGACATCGAGCCGCTGATGTCATTGGCGATGAGTACGGAACGACCCAGGTCCGGCATATTCTGGAAGCTCAGCTCGAGCGCGCGCTCTACGGCGTCGCGCAGCTCCAGGACGGCGCTCCCAGCGTCGGTGTGCGCGGGCAGGGCCTGGAGCGCGGCGTAGAAGGCAAAGGGGAACTGGCGGCTGGTCCGCACCCGCTCCGGATCGGCCAGGATGCCGGTGATGTGCGCCAGCGTCTCGGGCCGGTCGGCGACATCGTACTTGATGGCATTGTTCAGGTTGCGCAGCAAGGCCATATAGGGCATCTGGCGCAGCATGGCGTCCCAGACCGCGGCCGATCCCCGCACCTGGCCAGCAACCACCTCCCAGGGCAGGCGGTGCTGCGCGATCAGGGCGAGGATACGCTCCTCGGCGGCGCGGCGCTCCTCATCGCTCAGGCTCTCGCCGCCCGCGCGCAGCGCTTGCGCCTCACGCTTCAGCGCCTCGTATCCCGCGATCTGGGTCAGCTCGGGCGTCACCTCGTGCCGCACCACGTAGCGCGCGATGGCGTTGGCCTCGCTCTCCAGCTTCGGCCGCGCCAGCCGATAGATGTCGCGCAGGCTCATGTCCTGGCTCTCGCTGCCGTACTTGATGACGTGGTACTGGCTGATGCTCGCCAGCCAGCGCTGAGTCGCGTGCGTGACGGCTTTGCCCATGCCGCGCAGCGACTTCAGGCGGCACAGCGTCAGGAAATCCTGCAGGTCGCCGGGCGTCTGGATGACCTTGGGGAAGGTGCGGCGAAAGAGCTCCTTCGCGTCGTCGGTTTGCGCCGCGGAGAGCACCACCAGCGCCGCAATCGGCACGATGCGCATCAGCCCCTCGCTGCGCGCATAGATGATGGCCTGCGCCAGGAAATGCGGATCGCGCTCGGCGAACGCGCGGAAGAGCGCCAGCGCCTCTTGCGACAACTCCGCGGCGGTGGCGTAGAACGTCTGCTCGAAGGTGCCGGTCGTCAGCACGCGCACGAGCGATTCCTCGTCGCTCCGCGCGAAGGCTGGCGCGCCCTCGTAGTTACGCGCCGTGGCCGTGTCGTAGACGCTCTTCCCGAACAGCTTTTCGAGCTTGCGCTTCCCCGTCTTGCTCTTCATAATGCTCGCCCCATGCTCGCCCCGTCTCGTCCCATGCACCGCCCAACACCAGAGGGTGCGCGCCATGAACAGACGAACTGTGACCTGGGCCATCATAGTTACGCACAAGCAAGAGGAAAACCGCAAGGTTATGCTTTGTGGCGTCGTGGTCGACGTTCACGACGACGACCGCCGGTCGTGCGACCGTCACTGGTGCTCGGGGGCGACCAACAGGCAATCCTCGGGGGGCAGCACGAGCCAGATAGCCGTCTCGGGCACAACCTGCTGCTCGGTGTACACGAGCACTTCCTCCGCCAGCGCGGTCCGCACGAGGAGCCGCCAGCGACCATCGGCAAATGAGACACGTGCGACTGTGCCCGCTAGCGTGTTCGCGGCGTGAGGAGCGGGTTCCTCGACCACCCGCACCGCTTCAGGACGGCACAGCAGGGCACCCACCTGGCCACTATCGGAGTCCGCGGTTGTCACACGTCCGGTGAGCTCCACCTCTCCCTGACGCAGGGTGAAACCGCCGTCTGACCGGGCGGCGATTGTCCCTCGAATGAGATTCGCTGCCCCCATGAAGCGCGCGACGAAGGCATTTCGCGGCGCCCGGTAGAGATCAGCGGGCGTTCCGAACTGCTGCACCTGGCCGTCGCGCAGCAGCAACACGCGATCCGACATGACCATGGCCTCGTTCTGGTCGTGCGTCACATTGATGACGGTCATCCGCGCCTTGCGCACGATGTCGACGAGCTCTTCCCGCATGGCTTCGCGCAGCCCCGTATCCAGACTCGCCAGTGGCTCATCCAGCAACAGGAGTTTCGGTTGCACGCTGAGCGCACGCGCCATGGCGACTCGCTGCTGCTGGCCGCCCGAGAGCTGGTACGGGTAGCGGCGCTCGAGGCCCGCGAGACCCACGAGCTCCAACATCTCCGCGATGCGGGCGCTGATCTGTTGTCGCGATTTGCGCTGCAGACGCAAGCCAAACGCGACGTTCTCGCCGACGGTCATGTGCGGCCAGAGCGCGTAGTCCTGAAACACCATGCCGAGGCCGCGCTCTTCCACCGGAACCCGGCGCCGCTCGCCGAAGACTTCCTGGCCGGCGATGCGAATGACGCCCGCATCCGGATGCACCAGGCCGGCGATCATGCGCAACACCGTCGTCTTGCCACTGCCAGAAGGCCCCAGCAGCGACAGAAACGTTCCCGCCTCCAGCGTGAAGCCGACGTCGGCCACCACCGCACGGGCACCATACCGCTTGGTCAGTCCGCTGATCTCGATGAATGCCGTGCTCACGCCGGCACCTCCTGTCCCGCCCGCGGCCGCCACCGGGTCCACAGCCCTGGGGCGGCGCGCAGCACGATGAGGAGCACGGCCACGACCCCGATGTTGAGCATAGCCAGCGCCATCCCCTGCTCGACCCGAAACGTCCCAAAGTACCCCGTGATGCGCACGGGCATGGTCGGCTGACCAGGTGGGTAGAGCAGCTCAGAGGCGGCAAGCTCGAAGACGGTTCCCGTGAAGACTAGCAGCCAGATGTTGATCAGCCCCGCGCGCAGGATCGGCGCGATCACCCGCGCGAGCACGATTCCAATGCCAGCGCCCTGCACGCGCGCCGCGTCGATCAGGCTGTCGCTAATCTGGTCCAGCGCGCCCATGTTGAGTCGAATGGCATAGGGAAGGTTGCCGCCGATGTATGCCGCGAGCAGGATCCAGATGGTGCCGTAAAAGTGCGGCTGTCCGCGCCCGCCGATGCCCAGGTTCTGCAGGTACGGCGAGTTCCACGCGAAGATGTAGCCGCACGCCAGGATGATGCCGGGGACGGAAATCGTCACCAGCGTCACAAAGCTGAGCAGGCGCCGGCCCACGATCTGCGTGCGCGCGATGAGAAACGCGACCACCAGCCCACCCACCAGCACCAGCGTCGCCGTGGCGATCGCCAGCCGCAGCGACGTCCAGAGCGAAGCCAGGTCGTCTCCGCCTCGCGCGAGCACAAGCTGATAGTTCCGCAACGTCAGATTCGTGGCGACCAGCCCGTTCCCGAACCCATGCTCGAGCGACAGCGCCACGCATTCCGCCAAGGGCAGCAGCAGCGCGACGGTGGCCAACAGCAACACGGCGATGAGTGCCGGCACCTTCCACAGGCCGAGGTCTATTCTGGCTGAGGGACGCGTCCGCCCGCTGACGATCTGGTACGCACGGGCGCGCACCAGCCGCGCCTGGCCGACGAGCGCCAGCGCGATCGCGCCGAAGAGCAGCAGCGACAGCGCTGCCGCCTGTGAGAAGTCGACCGGGAACGTATTGATGGCGCTGTAAATCTGGTACGTGACCAGCGTCACACTGGCATTCTGCGCGATGGTCACCGCGGTGCCAAAGTCTGAGAGCGCCTCCGCAAACACGATCAATGCCCCGGAGAGGATCGCGGGCAGCAACAGCGGGAGATTGATGCGCAGCCAGGCCCACCATGCGCGCGCGCCATGCACCCGAGCCGCCTCCTCGTACTCGGAGCCGAGCCAGGAGAGCGCCGCCGTGAGAGCAAGGTACACAAATGGGAAGTTCTTGAGAATCAGCAGCAGGGCCACCCCGACGGGCGAGAAGAACGTGTTGATGAGCCACTCGGGCAGGTGAAAGGAGTGATCGAGCGTTCCGCCTTTGAACATGAGGACGGTCCACGCCTCACCAAGCAAGAACGAGGGGGTGAAGAAGACGATCCACACAAACGTGTCAATCAGCGTCGCGCCAGGCAGGTTCGTGCGCCGCGCGAGCACGGCCAGTCCCGTGCCGATGACCACCGCGCCCACACACGTCACCAGGGCCAGCGTGACCGACGCGGCCACAGCTTGATAGCTTTCCCGATGCGCGAAGACCTGCCGCAGCGCGGCCAGGCTGAACGTCGCATCCGGCTGGATACCGAACAGATTGGGGAAAACGCTCTGGATGACGATGGCGGCAAGCGGGTAGACCACCAGCAGGAGCAGCGCCAGCACTGGCAGCAAGGTGATCGCCGATCCCCCCACCCAGCGCGCGAGCCGGCGCCAGACGGGAGATGGTGTGTCCGCGGACGGGAGTGGGGTGGATCCTTCCAGCCCACCCCTTAGCTCAGCGTTATTGGTGCCCATGCTCAGCTATTCGCAGTGATATTGTCGTGGAACCACTGCTTGAACTCATTCTCGACCTGCGCCCACTTTTTCACATTGAGCGCGAAGAAGTTGATGCCGGTCGTTTGCCGTGTCACCACGGGCGTCACCCCGTTGACGAGCTCGACGAAGTAGGTGTCGCCATCGGTCGGGTCGTGGTGGATGATGGGCTGCTGGCCCTGTTGCGAGATCACGTAGTCCACAAACTGCTCGGCGCACGCCTGATGCGCGCCGTTTACGGCGATGCCAAGCTCACTCGGCAGCGTGGCGACACCCGAGCTGGGATAGATGACCCCAATATTGTTGTCCCCGTTCGCCACCGCACCGTAGTACGCTGAGTCCTGCACGATGCCGAACTCCTTGGCCCCGGTCTTGACCGCGGTCAAGGTGAGGTCGTTCGTCTGGTAGGCCCGCAGACCATTCGCCTTGAGCTGGGTGAAGAACTGCTTGCCCTGGTCCTCGCCGCCGCGTAGCTGCGCGATGCCGGCAAGGAAAGGATACGCCGGACCGGAGAGGGCAGGATCGTTCATCTCGACCTGATTCTTGTACGCGGGGTTGAGCAGGTCGCTCCAATCCTGCGGCAGCGGTGAAGGCGCATGGGCTTTGTTGTAGATGATCACGCCCGCGGCCGTGACACCGCCTGGATAGTAGGCATAGTCGCTCGGAACCAGGCTCTTGCCCTGCGCGGTGTAGTTGCCGATGTTGTTCGACTTCCACTTCAGCAGGTAGCCAGCGTCGTCGAGGTTCTGCATCGTGACGTCGCCATCGAACCAGATGACATCCCACTGTGGATTGTTGCCCTCGGCCGCGATCTTGGCGAGCAGCGGACCCGTGCTGTCATCGACGAGCTTGGCCTGAATGCCGGTGTCCTTCGTAAACTGCTTGACTGTGTCCGAGTCGTACCCCTGAGAGGAATACACGACGAGTCCTGTGCTCTTGTTGCACTGGGACGCCGCAAGCTCCGCCGGAACCGTGGCGGCAGGGGTCGGGCCGGTTGTGGCGGTCGAGGTTCCGCAGGCGGCGAGCAAAAGCGTTGCGGTTAGCAACATGCTAGCGCCACCTAACTGGAAGCGCCGGCTCTTCATGAACAAGAGGATTCCCTTTCCGCGAGAAGTGGGTACGCTGTAAGGCACGCGTGTACGCTCAACAGTTGGCGTACGTGTGTAGCTTAGTGCCCGACTGTTAGCTATATATTAACCGGCGATTAAAGTTGTGTAAGTTGCGGCAGCCGTCGAGCCGTAGAGGGCGCATGCGGCGGCGTATTCCTGCCTCCCGGCACCAGCAGGCGCTCGCGCTCCTCGGACCTATCCGCGAAAAATGCTCGAGGTCGTTCCGAGACGCCACGGACCGCTGCAAGAAAGCACTGTTGCGAGGGGCTGACAGAACCGGTGCCCTCACGCACCATCCGGCCGTGGTGGAGCACTGAGGTCTCTCGGGAGGTGAGCCGCTGCCGCGTTGGCGGCGTCGACGTTGTTGCCCGCCGCGAAGGTGGTAGCGAACCGCTGAGCAGCAGTCGCCCTGGCGTCTTCGCCCACATCGTCCCTGAAGAGCGCCTGCTGCGCCTCTTCGATCAGATCCTGGATGACCCGCTCCCAGCGGAAGTACGTGAGCGCGATCCAATCGATTTCTTCACTCGCTCGCGATCCATACCCCTCCCAAAAGGCACGGGCGTGCGGCTCCCGGATAAAGATGAAGTCGCGCTCTTTGGGCGCCAGCATCACCTCGTCCCAATCGAGCACAAACACATGACCACGCGGGTCACGCAGCAGGTTGGCTGCGTGCAGGTCCGCGTGAGCGATGACGAAGGGGAGCGTCCGCGACTGAAGCACCGCCGCAAGCTGTTCCAGGGAGGTCACTGCCGTGTGAATCGTGGACTGGTGTGCCACCCACGAGGCGCGCAGCGCGCGAGCCGAGCCACTTCCACCGTCCTCTGCCTGCAGGTGCTGGGTCTCAAACGCACGCACCCATCGACTGTACCCGGTTGGATCGAAGGATTCTTGGCGCAATGACGGGAAACCATCTGGCGGAAGCTGGACGTGGTGAATCTGTTGGAAGACGATCCCCGTCTCCTTCCACAGGTCATCCGTCATGCCCGCCAAGCTGGTGTCCCCATCCAGGAAGGGGTACACCATCACGGTCCACTCCGCCAGTCTCGTCCACAGGGACCCGCTGGTGGTGGGGAGAGGAGCCACGACCGCGGTGATCCCCTGATCGTACAGATACCGTGGAACGAGGCAACTCGGTTCGTAGAGAGGCCTCGACGTGACTTTGAGCAGATAGACCGTGCCTGGCTCGCTCACCACGCGATAGACCCCGGCGCGGTAGTCATAGCCGCGGGGCAGGAACTCCAGCGTGGGAGCCGCGAGGTCATACTGCTCCCGCAGGCAGGCGCGCAGCACGTCCACGGGAATGTTCGGCGGTTCAGGCACAGCTCTGTCGATGCCTCCCAGTGTCCATTGTCCACTGTGTAGCGCTGCCGGTAGTCCTCCTCGCGCGCCACGATGGGACGCCCGCGCTTGGCTCGCCACGGCGCCGGGGGTCGCTTGGGCGGGATGCACATGCGGATGCCGCGGCGCCGCGGGACACGACGAAACGCACTATATGTCCACCGGCGGGAAGAGGCTGGGAGAGACGATTGCCTCTCCCTCCGACCCTCCTCCGTCCCCTCCGTGTCACTCCGCCCCCTCTGTGTAACCCTGTCCTCTACTGCGTGGCGGCCGGTGCGGTATCCATGCCGGTCTCGTCAGCCGGCGTCCTCGCCTCCGCCTCAGTCCGCGCCTTGCCGGCCGCGGACTTCGGCTCGCGCAGCAGCTGGTACGCCACGATGGCGGCGAGCGAAGCCAGCGCGATGCCCGACAGCTGGAACGAGCCGATGGTGATGGCGTACGACCCCGTGCCGAGGATCAGCGACACGCCGGCCATCAGCAGGTTGCGCGGGCTGCCGAAGTCCACCCCGTTTTCCACCCAGATGCGCGCGCCCGTCACGGCGATCAGCCCGAAGAGCACAATGGAGAGCCCGCCCAGAATGCCCGGCGCCTGCGCCGGAATGGTCTGCACCAGCGCGCCGAACTTGGGGCAGAGGCCCAGCAGCAGCGCCACCCCGCTGGCGATGAGGAAGACCACCGTCGAGTAGACGCGTGTCATCGCCATGACGCCGATGTTCTCGGCGTACGTCGTGACCCCTGGCCCCCCGCCGAAGCCCGCGATGATCGTCGCGAGCGCGTCGCCCAGAAAGCCGCGCCCCAGATATTTGTCCAGATTGCGCCGCGTGATCTGTCCCACCGCCTTGATGTGCCCGGTATTCTCTGCCACCAGCACGATGGCGACTGGCGCGATGAGGCCGATGGCGCGGCCACTGAAAGTGGGCGTATGGAACTCAGGCCAGCCGAACCACGCCGCGCGGGCCACGGTGTCGAAGTGGATCTTGCCCAACAGCATGGCCGTGGCGTAGCCCGCCAGCCCGCCGATGAGGATGGGCAGGCGGCGCAGGAACGGCGGCAGATACACCGCCGATGCCAGCGCGGCCACCAGCGTGACGCTCGCGATGATCAGGTTGGCGTGGCTGTCGCCCTGGTTGATGTCGGTGGCGCCGACGTTGGCCAGGTTCAGACCGATGACCATCACGATGGCGCCCGTCACGGCCGGCGGCATGAGCCACTCGATCCAGCGCGTGCCGGCGACCATGGTGATGACGCCAATGACGGCGTAGACCACGCCCGCCGCGATGATGCCGCCCAGCGCCACCGGCAGGTTGGCGCCTGGCTTGCCGCCCATCACCGCCAGCACAGGGCCGATGAAGGCGAAGCTGGAGCCGAGGTAGCTCGGCACCTTGCCGCCCACGATGAGGAAGAAGAGAATGGTGGCGACGCCCGAGAAGAAAATCGCCGTGTTGGGCGGAAAGCCCATCAACAGCGGGGCCACCACCGTGGAGCCGAACATCGCCAGTGTATGCTGCAGGCCGAGCGCGATGGTGCCCGGCCAGGGGAGGCGCTCCTCGGGAGCGATCACGCCCGAGGTCTTTTCACGCCAATGAAGCACTGTGCCCTCCTGGTCACTCACCGCCGCCGCTGCGATCGAGCGGCGGCGCATGTCCTACGCGCGAGTGCTTCCCTCGGGTCGCCAGCCGTGTCCGCTCTGCCACGAGCACGCTTGCCCGCCGCCCAGGCCCCACCTATGAAAAACGCCCCCGGCGCCTCGACGGCGGAGGCGCGGAGGGCGCACGGCATGCTGGTGTTGGGCGCGCGGCACTGCTGCGACAATCCTTTCCGGCCTCACAGAACCGGCTTAAAGGGTTGCGATCTCGCCGATGAGCATACCACCGAGAAGCTGGCACGGCAAGAGACGCTTGGTTATACGTCGTCTTTCAGCCTATGGCGCGCTGGGCCCAGTCCGCAAACCGCTCACGGCATGGCATAATGGCATAATCCAGGCGACGGGGTATTCCGCGCGCGCCCGCGCCGCGGTCCATTTGCTGCGCGATCCATACCCGAGCGCGCCGAGTGGTGAGCCGCGCGCGTGCGTGGCGCGCGGGAGATGAGAGCACAGGGGAAACACGCATGAGCAAGCCACACATCGTCGTGATCGGCGCGGGGCCTGGTGGCCTGGCTGCCGCGCGGCAGCTGGCCGCATCGGGTGCGGTGGACGTCACGCTGGTGGAGCGCGAGGGAGTGGCGCGCTTCCTCCCCGGCATCCTGCCAGTGGTGCTGGGCCTGCGTCCCGCCGATGGATACCGGCGCGCGGTCGCGCTGCCGGGCGTGCGCGTCCGGTCAGGCGACGCGGTGGCGCTGGAGCCGGGACGCCTGCGCCTGGCGGACGGCGCGACACTGGACGCCGACGCCGTCGTGGCCGCGCCGGGGTTGGTAACCGATGCCGCGGCGCTGCCCGCGGGCTCGCGCACGCTGCCCATCTGGGAGCTGGAGCACGCGCGTGCGGCGGCGCCGGCCATGCGCAGTCTGGATGCGGGCCGGCTGGTGGTGGCCATCGCCGGGCTGCCGTACCGCTGCCCACCGGCGCCATACGGGTTGGCGATGGCGCTCGCCGGCATGATGCGCGAGCGCGGGGCGCGCGTGGAGGTGACGCTCACCACGCCGGAGCCGCGGCCGCTGGCGACGCTGGGCGAGCGCGTATCGGCGTTCATAGAGGAGCTGGCGAACGCCGCTGGCGTCCAGTTGGCAATGGGCTTCCAGCTCGACCTCGCCGCCAGCCGGGATGGCCTGCTCGTCAGTGAAGACGGCCGCCGCGTGGCCTGCGATCTGGCGCTGGCGATCCCGCCCCATCGCCGGCCCGCCCTGCTGGCCGGGCTGCCGGGCAGTGGGCCGCTGGTGCAGGTGGACGCGCGTCAACGCACGGCCATGGACCGCGCCTGGGTGGTGGGCGACGTCGCCGCCACGCCGCTGCCGCGAGCCGCGGGCGTCGCGGAGGCGCAGGGGCGAACGGCGGCGCAGGACGTGCTGGCGGCGCTGGGAGTGGGCCAGGCGCCGCCGCCGCATCAGCCGGAGCCCAGCTGCTACGTCTGGACGGCTCCCTCGCGCGCCGCCCGCATCCAGATCCGCTTTCCCCATGGGATGCCGCCAGCCGGCGCGCCCGACATCACCCTGGATCCACCGAGCGCGGAGCTGTTCGCCGAGGCGCTGGACGCCGGCGCCCGCTGGGCGGACGGGCTGGCGGGTGCGTGATGTGGCCGCGCGGAGGCTGACCCTTCGCGGCCGCAGAGCGGCCGCGAGTACGTCTGCGTGGCGTTACCGTCCCCGCTCACGGAGGCGATGCCCACCAGCGAGCGATCGGCCAGACTCATCGCCCAGCCTCGTATGCTATCATGGGTGCTGCTTCGTCATCGTCTGTGCTTCCCCGAGCTGAAACCGACAGCCCTCGCTCTCCAGTGACACGCGACGCAGAGAGGGACAGGTGACGCATGACGACACCACCATGCCTGCGCTACGGAACGCCAGTCGTTGTCGCGCCCGCGCACCGGGACGTCAGCGGCGAGACCATGCGCTCCTTTGTCGAAGTTGGGGACGGAGGCTATTGGACCGTCCATGCCATCGCGTGGTCGCCGGATGGGCGTCGCTGGGCCTCGGCTGGAGCTGACGATACCGTGCGCGTCTGGGACCTGACAACCAGACGCCAGGTCCAGGTCTACGCGTGGGAGCGCGAGCGGGGCAAGGTCCTGGACATTGTCTGGTCACCCGATGGCCAGCACATCGCGCTGCTTGCCGACGGCGTCCCCGCCTATCAGTTGGTGGTGATCGACGCGTCCACCGGCCTGCTGGTCTATCACGACGCCCGGCTCATGGGGATCGAGCTGTCGTGGCTCCCGGCCCAGGAAGGCCAGCCGCCCTCGCCCGAGCGCATCGCCGTCACGGTGTACGACTCCAGCCGCAGCTGGTCGTCCGATGGGCGCTACTTCGCGACCAGCCACGACGGCCCCCCGCGCGCACGGGTGGACATCGCCAGCGTGCCCGAGTTGGCCGACTCGCAACCGGTCGGATGGCCCTCCAACGCGGCGACCAGCGGGCGACGCATTACCGCCCGCACGGTTGAGGTAGTGGAGCGCTCCACCGCGCGGGTCGCGATGACCCTGCCCAGCGGAACGACATGGATCGCATGGTGCCCATCCAGGAGCTACATCGCCGGGGCGCAGGGCGGCAGCATCCGGGTGTGGGATGCCGACACGCACACGCTCGTCGCCGTCTATCACGGCCACGTCAGCTGGTTTACCGAGGTCACGTGCCTGTCCTGGGCACCATCTGGCCAATACCTGGCGTCAGGCGATTCATCCGGGATGATCCACATCTGGCAACCCGGGTAGCCGGGTAGCGCATTGGCCGACACACCGCATGAGCGCGGCTCCGTGCACACCTGGCCTGCCGTTTCGCCCCCACGCTGGCTCAGGACGTGCGTACAACGGAACCCGCTCGATACGGGGTTGACAACGAGGGCACGTCATGGTACACCCTATCGTATCCAATTATCACATCGAGAAGCAGGCGTTCCGTCCTCTCCACGGAACGCAACGAGCAACTTGCGGCCGTCCTGTAGCGTGTGACACACGCTGATGTCCCGCGCGAGAACACGGAATCCCAGACGCCGTCCATCGCGGCACTGTTCGCCGCGATGTGCGCCACCCGCCACCATCTTTTGTCGCCACGCTTGAGTTCGCGTGATGCACCAGGTCCATGCCAATCCGGCAGACGGTGTTGCGCGCCCCGATCTGGCATACCACATACCAGATACCAAGCAGAGCGCGACACGCACGGTCGATTGCCTGAAGCGCGCGCCGGGCACTGTTCGCCGGACGCGCGGAACCCGCGGGTTCACAGAGAGAGGAGGACGAGCCACTGCAAGCAGCCGCTGCCACACGGTGTGGCAGCGGCCATCGGTTCGGGCAGAGTTGGGGCACGATTGAAGCACGTCAACTACGCGTACACCTGGGAGATTCGACTCGTGAGCTGAGGCGCAATGCGCGCCGTCTTGTAGCCACATGGCGGAACCGTGTACCGGTCCGCCAGGTCGTCCGCCTTCTCAGGAGGTTGCAGTCATGGCACAGGGTGCTGCACTGCCCTATCGTGAAGTCACCAACGCAACCGGTCGTGTGTTTCGCGTCGGAGAAACGCCACAGCAAGTCCTGGGCTACCCGCGCTGGGTAGTGATCGCGGGGGCCTGGCTCGCGATGTTTATGGCCGGCGTGCTGGAGTACACGTGGGGCGCGCTCTCTGGCTCCTTGCAGGCTGCTCACAACTGGGGCGCTGCCCCAACGTTCTGGCTGTTCTCCTTCTACGTGATCTTCGAGTCATTCGTCCAGATCGGCACCGGCTACCTGCGCAACAGGGGCATCCTGCCGGTCCGCTGGGCGGTGATCATCGGAGGCATCATCTGCGGCGTCGTGGCGTACTACGGGTTGGCGAACTCCACGTCCATCTGGGGCGCCTACTTCTTCTACGCCTTCCTTGGCGGCATCGGGTCCGGGATGGTGTACTCGAGCGCCATCAACATCGTGGCGAAGTGGTACCCCGAGAAAAAGGGCTGGCGTACCGGCTTGGTCAACGGTGCCTGGGCCTATGGGGCTGTGCCCTTCATCTTCGCCATCGGCGCGGCGTCCAGCGGCTCGGGCGCCCTAGAGAACATGGGCACCCAACAGGTTCACGACTTCATCATCGTGCAGGGCGTCATCATGACCATCGGCATTGTGCTGGGCGGCCTGGTCATGAAAGATCCGCCGAAGAACTGGTGGCCCGCGGAAATCGATCCGCTCAACTGGGCCCAGTCCAGGCGGACCACACGGGACCTACTCAGTAACCCACCGGCATTGCGGCACTACAACCTGGGCGAGATGTGGCGGACGCCACAGGCGAAGTGGATCGGCATCCAGTACGCTCTGTACATCGGATCGTCGCTCTTCGGCGTCGCCTACTATTTCCCGTTTGGGCAGGCAATGGGCCTGGGCGCGGTAGCCGTCGTCGCGGGTGCCGCCGGGTTCTCGTTATTTGATGGCGGGTTCCGGCCGATCTACGGCTACATCTCGGAGTTCATCGGCCGCAGGCGCACGATGACCTACGCCTACGGGCTGAACACGATCTTCCAGCTGCTCACGCTGGTGGGTGGGCTCCTGCACCAGGGGTGGCTGTTCGCCATCGCCGCGATCATCTCCGGCGGCCTCTCAGGCGCCAACTTCCCGATGACCGCCGCGATGGTTGCCGATTACTACGGCGAGACCAACAACGCCGTCAACTATGGGTCCATCTACGCCTGGAAGGCGCTGGGCGGCAGCTTCGCCGGCGGCATCGCCGCGCTGATCATGACCGGCACCCTGTATGGCACGGCACACTTCAACTGGACGGCCGGCTTCATCTTCGGCGCCGTGCTGGCCGCGCTGGCGTGCGTCATCGTGTACACCAGGTGCAAGGCCCCAACGGTAGAGCAGATGCAGCGCGCGGTGGCCAAGGAGAAGGTGACCCCTACCGCTGGCCCTCCCGCATCGCAGCTCAGTCCGAGCTAGCGGCGACAATCTCGGTATGGCCCATGGGGCGCCGCCCGCTGCCCAACGTCGAGGGCGGCGCTCCGTTCCTGGAGTTCCAGCTCAACACGTCCCACGGAGGGCGACCGGCACGGCGAGCATGCCGAGCATGCTCCGCCAACGCCGCACATGGAAGCGCACGATGGAGGGAGCGCGTGATCAAGCGAGTTGAGATCAATTATCGCGGCATCTTCCAGAAAACCCTGGGGAAGAAGATCGGGAGCGACATCGCCATCATCGCGTCGCATATGGGCGGCGTCGGTTTCTCCAACGGCCGGTACAGCGATGCTCCCGAGCGCAACGGCATCCCCTGTAAGTATTTCGCCTATGTCTCGCCGGACCTCTCGGAGGAAGAGCTCGAGGCGGAATGCGGAGCCAACCTCGACATTGCCCGGTGCGACATCTCCGTCGTGGTGGACGACACGATGGTCAAAGGCGTCGAGCCCTGGGGCTGGCACGGCGTCCGGCCGATCAACGAGAAGGTCTCAGATGGCGGCTACCTCCTGGTCGTCTCGCGCAAGAGCCACGACGAGCTGCTCCAGTTCATCGGCAAGAAACCGTTCGACTACCACCTGGCGATCCTCGAAGGCGACGCCAGCCTGGCCGGCCTGTGGGTGTTCAAGGACGACCTGACCCACGAGCGTATTCTCGGCGCCATCGCCGGCCTCGATCCGTCGCTGATCAGCATCGACGCCGTCGAAAGCCATCTGCGCGGCAAGCCCGGCGGGGAGAAGCGCGCCGAGGCCGCCCTCCAGGCGTACGCCGCGATTGGCGAGCACACGCGCGTGGTGACGCCCGACGACGGCATCGAATGGACGCACCCTGTGCCCACGCTCCCCGGCTGGGCAGACTTCAGCGAGGGCGTCGCCGTTCCCGCGGTGCCGCGCCACTTCGCGCAAGGTCCGCGTGGCCAGTCGCGCAATCCCGGCTTCAAGCGCGGCACGACGAAGACGCAGCGGCCGGTCGTGCGCTTCGATCTCTGCACCAAGTGCACGCTCTGCTGGCTCGAATGTCCCGACGAATGCTTCGACCCCACTCCCGATGGGCTGTACGACATCGACTATGAATATTGCGTCGGATGCGGTAAGTGCGCGGACGTGTGCCCGGTGCAAGAGTGCATCGTGATGGTGGACGAGCTGCGGTTTACCGACGACGCCAGTCCGTGGGAGCACTGGCGCCGGGATGAGCAAGGCTATCTCGAGTGGGCCGAGGAGAAGAAGGGCACCGACCGCGTCTCCTACCCCTTCGTAACCGGAACCGGTAGAGAGGTGGAGCAGCACGCCGAGCCTACGCCTGTCGGCAAGATCGTCCCAGTGAAGAAGAGGGGGCTGTAACCATGGCCGTTGCAACCCAACAGACCAACAAGATCTACGAAAAGGAAGACCTGCTTACCGGCTGCCAGGCAGTGGCACAAGCGGTCCGTCTGGCCGACGTGGATGTCATCTCGGCGTACCCCATCCGGCCGTACACCGAGGTGATGGACGCCATCTCGAAGATCATCGCGGATGGCCAGTTGGATGCCGAGTACATGATCGCCGACAGCGAGCACTCGCAGTTCGAGATCGTCAAGCACGCCAGCTCGGTCGGGGCGCGCGCGTTCGCTGGCAGCAGCGGCACGGGATGGTGCTACGGCTTCGAGGCGCTGGTTGTCACCGCGACCGATCGCCTGCCGGTGCTCTTTCTCGTCGGCAACCGCGCGCTGGACGATCCCGGCGCGTTCGGCGTCGAGCACAACGACGCGATGGCCGTGCGCGACATGGGCTGGCTGCTCTGCTGGGCCAGCACGGCCCAGGAGGCGCTCGAGCATGTGCTGCTGGGCTACAGGATCGCCGAGGATGCCCGCGTGCGCATGCCCATGGCCCTGGCCATGGACGGCGGCTTCCTGACCCACTCCCAGCACATGGTGAAGGTGCCGACGGCCGACGCGGTGCGGCGCTTCCTGCCAGCCTATGATCTCGGCGACCGCCGCCTGCACCCCGACAATCCGATCTCCATCGCGCCGCAGGTGAACGAAGACTGGGTGATGGAGCTGCGGCGCCAGAACTGGGAGGCCGCGCGGCGCGCCCGCGGCGTGATCGCCGAGGCCTACCAGGAGTTCAACGCCGTCTTCGGCACGAGCTATACCTCGCCCTACTTCGACGAGTTCATGACCGACGATGCCGAGGCGGTCCTCATCGGTCTGGGGACCGTGGGCATGCCGGGCCGGACGGCCGTGCGCCGCATGCGCGAGCAGGGGCGCAAAGTGGGCTATGTGAATCTGCGCTGGTTCCGGCCGTTCCCCACCGTGGAGCTGCGGGCCTGCCTGAGCCGCTTCAAGGCCGTCGGCGTGATCGATCGCGATTTCGCGCATGGGTCGCCCGACGACGGCGGCATCCTCCTGCACGAGGTCCGCTCCTGCGTCTACCCTGCCCGCGAGCGCCCGGTTGTGCTCAACTTTATTGCCGGCCTGGGTGGACGCGATGTCTCCATCGCGAACTGCCAGAGCATGCTGGAACAGAGTCTCGCCGCCATCGGCGACGAGCGTGCCGACGGCTCGGTGACCTGGATCGGCGTGCGCGAGTAGCGCCGCCCGGCATCTCGACAGAACCCAGCCAGCGGCCGCGCTCGCCACGTTGTCGCGGCGCCGGGCCTGGCGAGACGGGGCTATAAAAGGAAGTGATCTCACCATGGCGGATGTGCAAACCGTTCCGATCGAGCAGATTCGCAACGTCCATAAGGTCCCCCAGGAGGAGCTCTACACCTCCGGCCACCGCACCTGCCAGGGCTGCGAATCGGCGACCGTGATGCGCGGCTTCGTCAAGGTCGCCGGTCCGCGCACGGTCGTGACTGGCTCGACCGGTTGCATGTATGTGGCGAATACCGCGTATATGACCACCCCCTGGATTGTGCCCTGGATGCACACCCAGCTTGGCGCTGGCGGGTCGTCAGCCATCGGCATGTCGGCCGGTCTGCGCGCGCTGATGCGCAAGGGCAAGATCCCCGAAGAGAAGATCAATGTGATCTCCTTCTGCGGCGACATCGGCGGCGGAGACATGGGCCTCTCCGGCATCTCCTCCGCGCTCCAGTCGGACTACGATCTGCTGATCATCCTGTACGACAACGAGTCGGCGGCCAACACCGACATCCAGGCGACCGGGCTCACCACCTATGGGGCGCAGACCACCTTCACCCCGCCAGGCACCAAGCACCGCATCATGCAGCGCCGCTGGAAGAAGAACGTCGCGGGCATGCTCGCCGTCGGGCATCCCACCTGCCGCTACGTCGCGACCGCCTGCGCCACTTATCCGCCGCTGGACTACCTGAACAAGGTGGCCCGCGCGCTCAACATCGGTGGCCCGACGTTCATCCACAGCTTTGACCCGTGCCCCAAGGGGTGGGACTATCATCCGCGCTTCTCGCATGACGTCGGCGAGCTGGGCATTCGGTCGGGCATCTTCCCGCTCTACGAGATCGTCGAGGGGGAAGTGACCTACACCTTCGACGCCCGCAAGCGGCGCACACCGGTCCGCGAGTATCTGATGCGCCAGGGACGCTTCGCGCACCTCATCGACGAAGACGTCGACTACATCCAGAAGCACGTCGACGAGATGTGGGACGAGTGGGAAATCCCCGGCGTGGCGCCCATCAAAGGACCACTGCAGTTCGGCAAGAAAGCGCGGGCCACCAGCTGACCTGAGACGAGGATAATAGCAGCCTCACCGCGTAGGGGCGTCCCGACGGATCACATCCAACACGCGCTCGGTCCCCGGCACGTGTGTGATCCGCACGTGGGCGCCCCGTCGCCGTACCCGGCGCAAGTAGCGAATGGGAATGCGGAAGACGTGGCTCTGCCCGTCGGGCATGCTCAGGCTGATGAGCCTTGCCCAGCGGAATCCTGGCCTGATGATTGGCTGCTGGCGCACCTGCAAGAACTGGATCAAGAAGCTATTTTACATATCTCACACCAGATTCTGGTGATTACTTCCGCTTTGCGTAGGGGCGTCCGGTGGACGCCCGGCCGCCGCGGACGCAACGGTTCCTCCGGATTCGGATGACCCACTAACTCAAATAATGCACGTTGTTCTCGATGTGGGCCGCCAGGCCCATCGCATGCTCGCGCACGAGATTGCTGGCCAGGTCGGCGTCACGCCGCTCGAGCGCCTCGATGATGTGCATGTGGTCGCGAATGGAGCGGCTCGACCGGTCGTCGTCGCCAATGGCGCGGCGCCGAATCGCGCGCATGTGGATCAGCGCGCCGTCGGCCAATTTGCTGAGCAGCTCGCAGCCGCCCAGGTCGAGGATGGCCTGGTGGAAGCGCAGATTGGCTTCCGAATACTCGTCCAGATGTGCGTCGATCTCGCCATTCTCGAACGTCGCGAAGATCGTGCGCAGCGAGGCGATATCCGTAGCACTGGCGTGCTCCGCGGCCAGACGTGCGCCCATGCTTTCGAGCGCCGCCCACACGATGATGATCTCGATGATCTCCTTCTTGGTCTTGCGCAAGACATAGGTGCCGCGGCGCGGCAGCGTCCGCACCAGGCCCTCGTGCTCGAGCCGGACAATCGCCTCGCGAATCGGCGTGCGACTCACTCCCAGTTCCTGCGCAAGCTGACGCTCGTCCAGACGCAAATCCGCGTCGCCGTTGTAGATATTCATGTCCATGATAGCTTGTTTGAGCGCCTGGTAGACCAGCACCGTCATCGAAGGGCCCGAGTCGATCGCTCGCAGCGTGATAGTTGTGTTCGTCATATGCCCACCTTCCTCCTGATGGGGCGACGGGAGTCCAGTCCGCTCGCGGCGCGGAGTCGCGCCTTCTCGTCTGCATCATACGAGACAGCCCACAGTTAAGCAAGCCATGCGGTGCGCAAGTATCACACCAGGAGGGAAACGGGTGGCATCCTGGGCGCACGACCAACCGGCTGGTCATGCCGGCACACCACTTGCACCCCCCAGCACGGCAGCAGAGTGCGGGCAGGGCGCGTTGCGGCGCCCGCAGAAAGTGTGTGGAGGGTGGAGGGTGGAGTGTCGAGGAGTATGAACGTGAACGGTGCGGGTGGGACGATACGGTGGTGGGCGTGACGGGCTTCGGCGGCGGCCGGCTGGCTCCCCTCTGCGACGTGGCGCTGGTGGCGCCGAGCCACGAGTACGGCCCCGTGGAGGATGTGCACCTGATCGTCGTCCACGCCGTGACGGCCGCCGTCCGCGAGGCGCTCGCGGCGCGCGACCAGCCGCGGCCCCTGCTGCCGTACGCGGCGCCCTCCGCCGCGGAGGCTGGGGCGCAGGCGGTGTGGCACTGAGAATAGCGCCTCAGTCCTTGAACGCGATGCTGTGTGTCGGGCGGAAGATCAGCTCGTGGTAGATCTGGCCCATACGCTCGGGGGGATAGGGCATGCCGTGTTCGAGCCACCACTGGATGAGCGCGACCGTCGCCGCTACCACGTGATGGGCGGCGATCTCTGGCGGCACGGGGCTCTCCGGCGCTGGGGTGTGGTCGCCCAGCATGCTCTGCGTGCCCGCCTCGATCAGCCGGTCCATCAGCCCGGATGATCCCCTGCTGCCCAGCAACACACGGCAGACCTCGTTGTGGTCGGCCGCATAGCGAAACAGCACCGTGCCCAGCGTGGTCGCGTCCGCCTCACCAGCGGACTGCCTCGCCATGGGCGGCGCCAGCAGCGCCAGCAGGTCCTCCAGCACGACGTCCGCCACGTCCTGCAACAGCGCCTCTTTGTCCGCGTAGTGGCGGAAGAACGTGGCGTAGCCAACGTCCGCGCGCTCGGTGATCTCGCGGATCGTGATGGCGTCGTAACCCTTCTCCAGCGTCAGCGCGATCAGCGCCCGCGCCAGCAGCTGCTGCGTGCGCCTGACCCGGCGGTCCTGTGTGGCCGAACCGGCGTGCATCATTGCCTGTCCATCTCGTCTTTGTGTCCGTTCGCTCCAGGCGTGTCATGCCGCGGAGTCCGCCAGGCGACTCTACGCCTCTCGATCATACCACGGTTGGCGCGCGCGCGTATCCTGGCATGCCCTCTCCGAGCGGACGCGGCCCCGCTCACGCGCCTGGCCGGCAGGTCGGGCAGATGGTCGCATCGGCCTGCACCAGCTCGATGCCCTCGATGCTCACGCCATGCATGCGCACCAGCGCATGCGTATCGGGCTGGCCATTGGACAGACTGAGGTGTACAAACCAGTTGCCGCCCAGCAGGGGGAATGGATGGATCCCCGTTACGGACGGGCCAAGAGGGTGGCGCTGCTCGAACCAGGCGGTCGTTCGCCGGATGATCATCTCCGTGAGGAAGCTGGCGAGCATCTTGCGCACTCTTTCTCAAACCAGTCGCAGCGCGCCAACCATTCGCACCCAGCGACCCCATCCCCATTCAGTCTCATCCTACTATACGCGGCACGCCGCTCCCCGTAACATCAGAGATCGAGGCATGGCCGCCGTCACGCCGCCTCGTGACCACGCCGCTCGCCTCACCCGGTGTTCTCTTTCGCCCCATTCGTATGACGGATACCCTTGCGCAGGCAATGATACATACATTATCATATGCTTCGCGATGACTCATTATCAACGCCAACCACCGGCGCCAGCGAGCCGATCCATGACGCCCGTCCATCCACCCCACACGGAGGTCCGACCGATGGCGCAGCCAGCCGCTCCCTTTCAACACGGTGATGCGTATCCCGCCCACAGCGCGACCGGCGCGTGTCCGGTCGATCACGCCGCCCTGACCCAACACTCGCAGCGGAAGACCGCCCGCGAGCAAGAGCCCACCGCGCCACGCGTCGCGCGCGACGCTGAGGGCGTCTGGCACGTCCGCGGCTTCGACGCCGCTCGGACGGTCCTGCGCAGCACCACCACGCGCCAGGCCGGCTTCAGAGCCGACATGATCGCGCGCGTCTCTGGCACCCGCAACCAGCCCATCCTCTATCTGGAGGGCAAAACCCATCACGAGCAGCGCAAGCAAACGGCACGTTTCTTCACCCCCAAGACCGTCAGCGACAACTACCGCCAGCTCATGGAGCGCCTCGCCGACGACCTCGTCGCCCGTCTCCGCGCCGCCCGCCGCGCCGACCTCAGCGATCTCAGCCTGACGCTCGCCGTCCGCGTCGCCGCCGAGGTCGTCGGCCTGACCAATAGCCTCCTTCCCGGCATGGCCCGCCGTCTCGACGCGTTCTTCTCCCAGGAGGAAGAGACCGAGCCATCCACCAGGGTGCGTGCCGTGCTGCGGGGACTGCGCATGCAGCGGCGCGTCCTCGCCTTCTTCTGGCTGGACGTCCAGCCGGCCATCCGCGCCCGCCGCCGCCAGCCGCGCGAAGACGTCATCTCGTACCTCCTCGCTCAGGGATATGGCCAGGCCGAGATCCTCACCGAGTGCATGACCTACGGTGCAGCGGGTATGGTCACCACACGCGAATTCATCTGCGCCGCCGCCTGGCATCTGCTCGACCGGCCCGAGCTGCGCGCCCGCTATCTCGCGGCGGCTGAGGAGGAGCGCCACCTGCTGCTCCAGGAGATCCTGCGCCTCGAGCCCATCGTCGGCCATCTCTACCGCCGCACCACCGCCGACGTCTCGCTCGCGGGCGACGACGGCGCCCCGGTCACGATCCCCGCGGGCGCGCTCGTGGACGTGCACATCCACGGCGCCAACGCCGATGAGGCTGCCGTCGGCGCTGATCCCCACATGGTCTGCCCCGAGCGCCAGCTACGCGACGAGCGGGTCCCCGCGGCCGTGATGGGCTTTGGCGACGGCCACCATCGCTGCCCCGGCGCCTACGTCGCCATCCAGGAGACGGACATCTTCCTGCACCGGCTGCTCGCCCTCGACGGCCTGCGCGTCGAGCGTCCGCCCCACGTCAGCTGGAACGACCTCGTCACCGGCTACGAGCTGCGCGACTTCATCGTCGCGCTGGGCTGAGAGCGTGCTTTATCAAGCGGCACGGCAGTTGGGACCTGGAGGGGGTGGAGCGCACACCCGGTACCCGCAGGTACCGCATCCAGCCACGCACATGGCGGTACACTGAAGCCAGATAGATGTGTCCTGGCGCTCACCTCGATGTCAGGGAACTCGGGCAGGAGCGCCTCCGTCAGCGCCTCCATGTCCGCTGGCTTCGATCCGCGCGCCCCTTGCAGCAGTGCCTTGTATTGTAGCTCGTCGAGCATCGCGCGCACCTCGGCGCGCCCGACGGGGAGCATCCGCACGCTCACGTCCTTGAGCGGCTCGACATCGATGCCGCCCACACCTACCCACGCCTACCCGCGCAGCCCAAACGGCCACCATCGCCGCCGTTTGGGCTGCTCAGCGAGGAATGCGATGTTCCCCCGCACCGTGTTCGCCAGGTCGACCGCGCCAATCGCCTCGCAGATCGCCAGCGCCTCGGCGTAGTCGCGCGCCGCCTCGTCCGGCCGGCCCTGGACGCGGGCCAGGGCGCCCAGGTTGGTGAGGGTGCCGGCCTCGCCCTCGCGGTTGCCCACGGCACGATGCACCACGAGCGCCTGCCCGAAGTAGCCCTGCGCCTCTTTGAGCTGGCCTCGCGCCCGGGCCAGGGCGCCCAGGTTGTTGAGCGTGTGGCCCTCCCCCGTGCGGTCTCCCACCGCCCGCTCGATGGCCAGCGCCTGCTCGAAGTAGGGCCCCGCTTCCTCCGGTCGGCCTTGCGCCCGCGCCAGGGACCCCAGGTTATTGAGCAAGGTCCCCTCGATGGCGCGATCGCCCACCTCACGGACGATGGGCAGCGCCTGGGCGTAATAGCGCGCCGCCTCCTCCAACCGGCCGTGGTCGCGACACAGGGCACCCAGGCTTGAGAGCGTGTTCCCCTCGCCGGCGCGGTCCCCCACTTCGCGCTGGATAGCCAGCGCCTGGTCGAAGTCGCGCTCGGCCTCCTCAGGCCGGCCCAGGCGGGCGAGCAGGGAGCCGAGGTTGGTCAGCGTGGTGGCCTCGCTTGTGCGGTCGCTCACTTCGCGCTGGATGACCAGGGCCTGCTCGAAGGAGTCCGCCGCCTCCTGCCAGTGCCCAAGACGACCGGCCAGGCTCCCCAGGTTGTTCAACGCCAACGCCTCGCCTGGGCGGTCGCCCACCTCGCGCAAGACGACCAGCGCCTGCTCGAAATAGCGCGCCGTCTCCTCGGCGCGGCCCAGGTGGTAGGCCAACTGGCCCAGATTGTTCAGCGTCACCGCCTCGCCCGCTCGGTCACCGACCTCGCGCTGGATGGCCAGCGCCTGCGCGTAGTAGCCCGCTGCCGCGTCCCGCTGCCCCAGAAGGTCCGCCAGCTGGCCCAGATTGTTGAGCGTGCCTCCCTCGCCGGCCCGGTCGCCCACCTCGTGGCGGATGGCCAGCGCCTGCTCCAGGTAGGAGGTCGCCTCCTGCGGTCGGCCGCCGCCGAAGGCGAGCGTCCCCAGGTTGTTGAGCGTGCTCCCCTCCCCCGCGCGGTTGCCCACGGCGCGTAAGATGGCCAGCGCCTGCTCGTACGCATGTGCTGCCTCCTCAGGCCGGCCGAGGTGGTCCGCCAGCAGGCCCATATTGGCGAGCGTTTCCCCCTCGACGGCTCGGTTGCCCGCCGCGCGCACGCTGGCCAGCTCCTGCGCGTAGAGGCGCAGGCCCGCCAGCCAGTACCCCCCGGTCTCGAGGTGCTCCTTCAAGCTACTCATCACCGCGATGGTGCCCACCGCATCGTCGGCCTGGAGGTCGGGCGCCTGCTCCATCGCGTCGGCCAGTCCGCCCAGCGCCTGCTCTGCAGCGGGCCGCTCTCCCGCTCGCTCCAGCTGGGTCACCAGCTCGCGTACCTTGCGCCAGTTCCACTGCCGGGGGCCGAGACGCCAGGGCTGGGCACCAAAGTAGTCGGCGAGCGCGCGGTGCCGTGCCGCGCGCTCCGGCCCGGCCAGGTAGCGCGCCTCCACCGCCGCGCGCAGCTGGCCGTGGTAGAAGGTCAGCAGACGCACGCCCGCATCCGCCTGGCGCTCGGTCAGCAGCGGCGCCACCTGCGCGTGCAGACGCGCCCACAGGGCCACCGGCAGCGGCAGGTCCGGATCAATGGGCGGCGAGTACGGCGAGAGGTCGTGTTGCGCCGCGCGCACGGCGGCGTCGCGTGCGAGCAGGTCGAGCAGCTCGTCCTCGGCCAGGCCAAAGCGTGCGGCAGCCAGGTTACCCAGCGAGTGCGCGACCAGCATCGGTCCATTGCGCTCGGGCGCCTCCAAGCGTTCCAGCAAGGTTTCGAGCAGCGTGGGCGTGCTGGTCGGCAGGGGCGCTGCCGTGCGCGAGGCGCCCAGCTGGGGCACGTCGAAGGAGCGCCAGCCGCGCGCCTCGGCGGCAAGCAGATACAGGTGGAGCGGCAGGCCCTGTGGGGCGAAGGCGGCCAGGACGGCCTCCTCCTGGGCAGGAGCCAGCGTGCGCGGCGGTGCCGCGGCCAGCAGGTTGCGCAACATGGCCCGACCCGCCTCCCGGCCCAGCGGGGCGAGAGCCAACACCTGCTCGGCGGGCAGCCTGCCGGCCAGGTACCCCAGCTCCGGGCGATCGGCCAGCACCGAGACGACGACGCGCACGTGCGGGGCCAGTTGCGGCGGCAGCCAGTCGGTACGCTGCGTGTGGGCGCCCAGCTGGTCGAGCGCATCGATCACCAGGAGCAGTGGTCGCTCGGGGGACGCTGGCAGGGTGGCGAGCTGGACGGCGACGGCGGCAATCAGTTGGTTCTCGTCGGTCAGCGCCGCCGGCTCGGGCTGATCATAGGCCCGCGCGACCGCCCGGCGCACGTCCGCCAGGAGCGCGGCGAGGCTCTCGGTGCCGGGGGTCACGCCGCAGTAGCGGACGATCAGCACGGCGTCTGGATGTACGGCGGCCGCACGGGTCACGGCCTCCGCAAGCAGCGTGGACTTGCCGCTGCCCGCTCCGCCCGTCACCACCAGGGGTAAACCGACGCCGGCCTCCCCACCAAGGTACGCTGCCAGACGCGCCAGCTCGGCGTCGCGCCCCTCGACGCGTGCGGCGCGCTCGCGCTCGAATGCCGCGTTGGCGAGCGTAGTGGCATCGTGCCCATGGGCAGCGGCCGTTTCCCGCGCCGCCGCGCGTGCGGCGATCACCGCCTCCAGCTTGGGACGCAGCAGACGTAGATACGCCGCCACCATCACGTCCTCGTCGAAGGCAGGTCCCGCCTCGTCGCGCCAGTCCACGGCATAGCGCAGCACCTGGTCTGCCGGCACACGATCGAGGACGGCCGCCGTCAGGTCGCGCAGCCGCTCGGCACGCGTGGGGTCGGGCTCCACGAAGCGCTCGACCGCCGGACCCCGCGGCTCGCCGTTGAAGCTCCGCACCGCGCAGAGCACGCCGGCGTCCTGTCCGGCTCCCGGCGGCTGGCTCAGCAGCCCCAGCTGGATCTCGCGATGGGTGGCGGAGCCGGCGAACGGCAGTAGCTCGTCCTCCGGGACGCCGGCGGCGCGGCCAGCACGCACCAGCGCCTGTTGCAGCCGCTCGTCCTCCGCCTGCTCTGGCCCTTCCGCCCGCAGCAGCACATGCTCGGGCGGCACGGCGTTCTCGTCGAGGCGGTAGGCGGCCTCGAAGGCGGCGCGCTCCTCGGGCGCCAGGTGGGGCAGCAGGCGCCCGACCAGCGTGGTGGACACCTGGGGCGGCAAGAGGGAGGAGCCGTAGCGCTGGCCGAGCTGGATGAGGAGGAATAGGTCGGGCGAGAGTTGGCGGCAGTGCTCCAGCTCGTCGAAGCAGATGCGCAGCGTCTGCCGGTCGGTGCCGGCCGCCTCGCTCACGCCCCAGCGCAGGTCGATGGGCTGCAAGCGAAAGCCGGACGCGGCGCAGAGCCGGCGCAGCGGGGGGAACACCCGGCGCTGTAGCGCGTCGCGCTCGACCTGGAAGTCGGCGAAAGTCGAGCTGAGGAAGAAGCGGATAGTGGTGCCGGAGACCGCGTCGCCAGCAGCGTGCGCACGTATCATGCAGGACCTTTCTGCGTACTGCCTATCCATCGGATCGGGATCGGCCGCCTGGCATGGGGACATTGTGGGGTAGCCTGGTAGCGCTGTCAAGCGTGGCTGCGAGCCGAATGCAACGGCGGCGTGGGCGCCGAACTGCACGGCCCCGGCCACGGACGAGCCGTCCGGCACCACGGCGAGGTGCCCGGCCACCTCACTTCGAGCTGTGGGACCATCTCGCGACCGGGCAGGGGCGGTTCGTGAGCGGAGCGGCGCACGAGAGTTCTGAGGATGGGCGCACGTGTCTAAACCCAGATGTCGGCGATGAGCTCTCGCGGGCAGATCGCACCACGGTACAGTATGCCGAGATCTCCGCCTGCTTTCAATTGACGCCGTCGCCGGTACATGCTATACTCCGGCGCAACCCTCGAAGGCTGATTGTCACTGCACGGAATCGTGGAGGTTCTGGTTATGGACGAGCCGATGGTGGAGCGACACGACGAGGCGTTCGAGGCTGGTGAGCGCCTCACCGTGATCGGTCGTAAACTCGAACCAGGCGCACCCACGCCAGACTACGCACTCGAGACGTTCGACCCGTCAGCCGGCACCATCCGCACGGTCCACTTATCTGACAGCGCTGGCTCTATTCGTGTCCTCAATGTCGTCAACTCGCTGGATACGCCAGTCTGCCACATCGAGACACAGCGCTGGGACGGACTGCGCGATCAACTGCCTGACGATGTCGTACTGCAGACGGTCAGTATGGATCTGCCGTTTGCCCAGGCACGCTGGGCCGCAGCTGAAGGCGTCACCCATGAGACGCTCTCGTCCCACAAGAGCGAGCAGTTCGGCCGCGAGTACGGAGTGCTCATCAAGGAGTGGCGCCTCCTCCAGCGAGCGGTGTTCGTGATCGATGGCGACGGTCGGGTGGCGTACGCGGAGTACGTAGCAGACCAAATGAGCGAGCCCGACTATGACGCGGCGGTGCAAGCCGTGCGCGCCCTGCACCGTGAGCGGTGAAACGTTCAAAGGTGGCGCGGGCCACGCGGTCGGTCCAGAGGTGCGGGCGGGGGGCGTTCTTCACTGCTGGCTGATCTGACTACCCAGCGGCGCATGCCGCCCCAGAGCCACTACCGGGTCGCCAGCACGACCAAGACGTTCACCGCGGTGGTGGTCCTTCAATTGGTCGCTGAGGGCAAGCTCGCCGAACTTCGAGCGAGCTGGGAAGCGAACGCGCGTCAGGCGAACAGGTCCGCCACGGGGTGGCTAAATCCCGGTAGGACGTCCAGGCCATCGAGCGCATCGCCGCTCTTGAGCGTGGCGAACACCTGCGGCGCCCCCTGGGCACCGGCCCGCCAGACATCCACCTGCCGCGATTTGGGCCAGATCACCCACACCATGCGGACGCCCGCCGTCAAATAGCGCTGAGCCTTGTCCTTCATGTCGGGCCGGTACTGGTTGGGCGACGCCACCTCCACGACCAGGTCTGGTGCCACGTGCCAGGCTTGCGCATACTCGGGGGATGTGCGGGGTGGGACGTGCTCGCGGCGCACGAAAGCAACATCGGGCACGAGTCCGGTTTCGGCGGGATCGCCTGGCTGGGTCAGATTGTATGTGCCATCGGCGCCCGTCACCACGCCGAGCCCATGAGCGTCCGCAAATGCCAGGAGGGCCGCGGCCAGGCGCAACGCGATCAGGGACGCTTCTCCACCGCTGCCCGGCATCCGCACCAGCCTCCCCTCCACCAGCTCGTATTGCCAGCCGTCGTCGGGAAGCGCCAGGAGATCGGCGACCGTCATCGGCCTCGCGCCGGGCACGAGCTCCGCCCAGGGGGCCAGGGTGTTCTGCGCCATCTCGGCACCTCACCTCATGCTTGCGTGAGCCACATCCCTGGAATGCTCACGCGTCCGTGTTCGCTTGCCATGGCCCATCATACCACGTTCAAAGCGCATTCTGGCAGGTGGTTGGCACGCCGCATGCTACCATGGTCGCAGCCCGGCCCGAACCCGCCGGCGACGCTCCCCGCCACCTGGCGCGGGGAGCGGTTGTTATTCCGCCCGGGGGCTGTCTATCAGAAGGGCCACGCCCCGAGCGGGCATACGAGCACCGCTCCAGGAGGACATGCGCATGCGACGATCATTGGCGATCGGCGGAGCCCTCGCACTGACTCTGGCCGCGGCGGCGTTTGCCTTCACGGCGCCCCGCAGCTACGCCGACACCACCTGGGTCAACACGGCCACCCAGGCCACTCAACTGACCAGCGCCACGGCGTTGGGCCCGATGTCCGGCGCGCAACAGCTGCACGTCAACGTCGCGCTCAAGCTGCGCAACGGCAGCGCCCTGAACGCCTACATCCAGGCCATCAACACGCCCGGCAACGCGCAATATGGCCAGAGCCTGACGCCCGCACAATTCGTCGCGAACTACGCGCCGACGAGCGACCAGGTGCAGGCGGTGGTCAGCTACTTGAGTGGCAAAGGGCTGACCAACATCTCGGCCGAGCCGAACAACCTCTTCATCACAGCGGATGGCACAGCCGCGCAAATCGAAGCCGCCTTCAATACTCAACTTGGACTCTTCTCGCAGAACGGCGCGACGGTCTACGCCAACACCGCCGCCGCGCAGGTGCCCTCTTCGCTCGGCGGTACTGTGCTCTCGGTCCTCGGGCTGAACAACGCGTCGGTGATGACTCCGCCCACGCACACCCCGAAGGGCGGCATCAACGGGCAAGGCGGCAAACAGCCTCAGCCTCAGCCTCAGCCGACCTGCGCGGCCCCGGCCGTGGCGCCAACCGGCCCCATCACGTTCATCGGGACGCCGACGGGTGTCAGCGCGCCACAGTACCTCACGGCCTTCACGCCGCGCGGCTTCCAGACATCGTATGACGTCGGTACGACTCCGACGGGATGCAACACCGCCATCGCCATCTTCGCGGAAGGCAATGTGACCGGCGTAGTACAGGATCTACGCACCGAGGAAGCGGCATACGGCATGCCGCAGGTGCCAGTGACGGTGGTGCCGACGGGCATCGCCAGCTCCGATACCAGTGGCGCCGGCGAGTGGGATCTGGACACGCAGACGTCCACAGGCATGGCCGAGACGGTGAAGATGCTCTACCTCTACGACGCGACCTCGCTCACCGACTCGGACATCGCCATCGAGTTCAATCGCTTCGCCGCGCAGGATTACGCCAAGGCGGGCAGCGCCTCGTTCGGCGAGTGCGAGGTGTTTCCGTACGTCGACGGGGCGATGCTGGCCGATGATGAGGTGTTCGCCGAAGCGGCCGCCCAGGGCCAGACGGTCTTCGCGTCCGCGGGCGACACCGGCGGGTTCTGCGCTGTCGCCCCGACCAACGGGGTGCCGGCGGGCGGTCCGTTCGTGAACTACCCGGCCTCATCGCCGTACGTGGTGGCGGTGGGCGGCACGACGCTGCTGGTGAATAGCGACGGCTCGTACAACAACGAGCTGGCGTGGCTGGCCGGTGGTGGCGGCACGAGTGTCTTCGAGTACTCGCCGTACTGGCAGAGCGGCATCGTGCCGGCGGCCAACGGCACGGTGGGCAAGGCACTGCCGGACGTGGCGATGGATGCCGACCCGAACAGCGGCGCGGCGATCTACATGAACGGGGCGCAGACGGTGGTGGGCGGCACCAGCCTGTCGTCGCCGTTGTCGCTCGGCGTGTGGGCGCGCCTGGAGTCGGCGCACGGCAACAGTTTCGGCTTCGCGACGCCGCACTTCTACCAGCTCGTGTCGGCGTACCCGTTCCCGCAGACGGGCCAGGTACCCACGAGCGCGACCGGCTTCCACGACGTCATCCTCGGCGACACGGGCCCCTACGCCGCGACGCCAGGCTATGATTACGCGACCGGCCTGGGCACCTTCGACGTCAGTGTGATCAATGCGCTGATCAAGTAGGTCGGCGCTCGCGACCGACTCTCGCTGGCCCCTCTCCCGCCGCGGTGCATGACATGGCGGCGCGAAGAGGGGCCGTTTCACGTCACGTGCCGCGCTCAGGCTTGCCGCCAGCCGCCCGGGTGGTCCATACTGGCGGCACACGGGACCGATTGGTGCGGCCCGCGTGGCGTAGGCGAATGGAGGCGGGACGCATGGCGCACGTCAGCTCGATCTTTCGCGACGGCCTGTTCGCGGGCAGCACGATCGTGGTCAGCGGCGGGGGCACGGGCATCGGGAGAGCGACGGCGCGCGAGCTGGCGGCGCTGGGCGCGCGCGTGATCATCTGCTCGCGCGCGATGGAGCACCTGGAGCCCACGCGCGACGAGATCGTGGCCGCGGGCGGCCAATGCGAAGCGCTGCCCTGCAACATCCGCGACCCGGAGGCGGTGGACACCTTCTTCGCCACCGTGGCCGAGCGCTTCGGCCGGTTGCACGGCCTGGTCAACAACGCCGGTGGACAGTTCATGAGCCCGGCGGAAGCCATCAGCCCCAAAGGGTGGCACGCCGTCGTAGAGACCAATCTCACCGGGACGTTCTACATGACCCGCGCCGCCTTCGCCCACGGCATGCGCGAGCACGGCGGCGCCATCGTCAACATCGTCGTCGAGAACTGGCGCGGCTTCCCTGGCATGGCGCACAGCGGAGCGGCCCGCGCGGGCGTGGTCAACCTGACGCAGACGCTCGCGCTGGAGTGGGCGCAGTACGGCATCCGCATCAACGCCGTGGCCCCCGGCATCATCAATTCGAGCGGGCTGGCGCACTACGGTCCGGTGATCGCGGAGCGGCTGGAGCGCATCGCCAAGGAGGTGCCGGCGGGGCGCATGGGCACGGAGAGCGAGATCGCCGCCGCCGTGATCTACCTGCTCTCGCCCGCCGCCGCATTCATCTCCGGCGCCACGTTGAAGGTGGACGGCGCGGGCTCGCTCTACCGGCTGCAGGGCTACGAAATCTCCGAGCACGCCTCCTGGCCCGCTTTCGACACCTTCCGCGAGGAATGAGGAGCGGGTCATGAAGGTTGGATTCGTCCTGCTGATCGCGGAATACAAAGCGCCGGGCCAGAACCCCAGCTACGCGGAGACGCGGGATACGGCGCTGCAAGCCGAGGCCGCCGGCTTTGACTCCCTCTGGCTCTACGACCACCTGCTCTATCGCGATGGCGATGAGCCGACGGTCGGCATCTGGGAGTGCTGGACGTTCCTCTCGGCCATCGCCGAGGCCACCTCGCATGTGGAGCTGGGCCCGCTGGTGGCGTGCACGCAGTTCCGTAATCCCGCCCTGCTGGCCAAGATGGCCATCACGCTGGATGAGGTGAGCCAGGGCCGGCTGATCCTGGGGCTAGGCGCCGGCTGGAACGAAGCGGAGTTCCGCGCCTTCGGCTTCCCCTTCGATCATCGTGTGGGCCGCTTCGAGGAGGCGCTGCGCATCATCGTGCCGCTGCTGCGCGAAGGGCGAGTGGACTTCGAGGGCACCTATTACGCCGCGCGGGACTGCGAGATCAAGCCGCGCGGCCCGCGCCCCCAGGGTCCTCCCCTGCTGATTGGCACGCATGGCGCCCGCATGCTCCGGCTGACCGCGCGCTACGCCGACATGTGGAACAGCGCCTATCTGAGCCGGCCAGAGTCGCTGCGCGAAGCGCGAGCAGCGCTGGATGCGGCGTGCGCTGAGGTCGGGCGTGACCCTGCAGCCATCGCCAGCACGGCGATGATCGCCGTCTCGTATTTCGATCTGGGCCAGCCCGGGGAGTTCAAGGAGCATCTCACCGGGACGCCCGAGCACATCGCCCGCGCGCTGCTCGACTACGAGCGCATGGGCATCCAGCACGTCATGCTGCACTGCACGCCGTACACCCCGGAGGCGCTGCGGCGCACAGCCGAGGCGCTGCGCATCTATCGCGAGCTGAGCGCGGAGCACGCGGCTGGCGCGTGAAGTGCGGGGCGCGGACGGAGCCGTTGAGGAGGGACGGAAGAGATGACCAACGGCGTGCACGATTCCTCGCCTGAGTCGCTATTGCGGGCCATCGAGGCCAATACGCTCGATGCCTTCGTGCGCTGGGGCCAGGCGCTGGGGTCCTCGTTCGTCGAGGATGGCGAGGTCCAGTTGTTCATCTCTGGCACCCCGCTCCAGCTCTGGAACGGCGTCGTGCGCGCGCGCTTCGTGGACGGCGCGGACGTGGATCGCAAGATCGACGAGACGCTGGCCCACTTCGCGGCCCGCCAGGTGCCGCTGGCATGGCTGGTTGGTCCTGGGACGCGGCCGCTGGACCTTGGGCGCCGGCTGGAGGCGCACGGAATGACGCCGGACGCCGAAGTCCCCGGCATGGCCATGCTCCTCGCGGACATGCCGGCTGAAGCAGCCGCGGTCCCCGGTCTGACGATTGCCGAGGTCGGCGACGGTGCCGCGATGGTGCGCTGGATCGAAACCGTCGCGACCGGGAGCGAGTTCCCGGACGTCGTGCGCGAGCAGTTGATGGTGCTGTACGGCCGGTATGGCTTCCAGCCGTCAACCACCGTCCGCTACTTGCTCGGCTCACTGGAGGGGCGGCCAGTGGCGACGTCGCTGCTGTTTTTCAGCGCGGGCGTGGCCGGTCTCTATTGCGTGGCGACCGTGCCGGACGCGCGCGGCCGGGGAATCGGGAACGCCATCACGCTGGCGGCGCTCCAGGCGGCGCGCGACCAGGGGTATGCCGTCGGCGTGCTGCAATCATCCGCGATGGGGCTTGCGATCTACCGCCGCCTGGGCTTTCGCGAGTACTGCACCTTCGGCACCTACTTCGGTTGAGCGGCGTAGCACACAGAAGCGGAGCCCAGCCATGAGTGTCCTTCCTACCCACGTGAATCCCAGAAGCGCGGAGTTCCAGGAGAACGCCGCCGCCATGCGCCAGCTGCTGGAGGAGTTTCACGCGCGCCAGCAGCAGGCGCGCCAGGGCGGCAGCGCGCGCGCGCGCCAGCGGCACGTCGAGCGGGGCAAGCTGCTGCCGCGCGAGCGCGTGGAGCTGCTCCTCGACCCGGGCACGCCGTTTCTGGAGCTGAGCACGCTGGCCGCGTGGGGCATGTATGACGACGAATCCCCGGCCGGCTCGCAGATCAACGGCATCGGCATCGTCAGCGGGGTCGAGTGCATGGTAAGCGCGAACGACGCCACGGCCAAAGGCGGCGCCAGCTATCCCATCACGGTCAAGAAAGGGTTGCGCGCGCAGGAAATCGCCGCGCGCAACCGGCTGCCGTGCATCTATCTGGTGGAATCGGCGGGCGCCAACCTGCTCTACCAGGCAGAGCTGTTCGCCGACCTCGGCGGCCGCACGTTCGCCAACCAGGCGCGCATGTCTGCCGCGGGCATCCCCCAGATCGCGCTGGTCTTCGGCAGCTCCACGGCCGGCGGTGCCTACATCCCCGGCCTCTCGGACTACACCGTGATGGTCCGGCACCAGGCCAGGGTCTTCCTTGGCGGCCCGCCGCTGGTCAAGATGGCGACAGGCGAGGAGGTGGACGACGAGGCGCTGGGCGGTGCCGAGATGCACACGCGCGTCTCCGGCCTGGGCGACTACCTGGCTGAGGACGACGCCGACGCTGTCCGCATCGGCCGCGAGCTCGTCGGCCGGCTCAACTGGCGCAAGGAGATCCGCGCGCAGCTGGCCGCGCCCGAGGAGCCAAAGTACGATCCCGAAGAGCTGCTCGGCATCATCCCCACGGACCCGCGCCGCCCGTTCGAGATACGCGAGGTGATCGCGCGCCTCGTGGACGGCTCGCGCTTCGTCGAGTTCAAGCGCGATTACGGCACCACACTCGTCGCCGGCCACGCCCACATCAACGGTTTCCCGGTGGGCATCCTGGGCAACAACGGCGTGCTCTTCTCGGATTCGTCGCTGAAGGCGGCGCAGTTCATCCAGCTGTGCAACCAGTCGCGGACGCCGCTCATCTACCTGCAGAACATCACCGGCTACATGGTCGGCCGCACCTATGAGGAGGAAGGCATCATCAAGCACGGCGCGAAGATGATCAACGCCGTCGCCAACACCACCGTGCCGCAGCTCACCGTGATCGTGGGCGGCAGCTTCGGCGCGGGCAACTACGGCATGTGCGGCCGTACCTTCGACCCCACGCTGCTCTTCACCTGGCCCAACAGCCGCATCGCCGTCATGGGCGCTGAGCAGGCGGCAGGCGTGCTGGCCATCGTGCAGGAGGACGCGGCCCGAGCGCGCGGACGCGAGCCGGATCGCGACCAGATCGAAGCCATGCGCCAGATGGTGCGGCGCAAGTTCGACGAGGAGTCGTCGGCCTACTACGCCACGGCCCGCGTGTGGGATGACGGCATCCTCGATCCGCGGGAGACGCGCACAGCGCTCGCGGTCGGCCTCTCGATGGCCTACAGCCGGGACTTCGTGAGCGAAGGCGCGCCGCGCTACGGCGTGTTCCGCATGTGAGCG
>CAYQFU010000015.1:0-5799 GCA_964416775.1 uncultured Ktedonobacterales bacterium | reverse complement strand
GCTGAGTGATACCATTTCTCCGGCAGGGGTGCCGGTGCCGGATACGGATCCGATGGGCCCTTTGCGCCCGCACGAGAGGACGAAAGCGATGGACGTCATCAATCTGGCGCAAAAGTTTGCCGCGTTCGACGACTACTGGAGCCCGAAGATCGCCGCCGAGGTGAACGACGCGTACAGCAAGCTGGTCAAGCTCAAAGGCGAATTCGTCTGGCACCAGCACGAGCACGAGGACGAGCTGTTCCTGGTGGTGAAGGGCAGCCTGCTCATCAAGCTGCGCGACCGCGACATCCGGCTGCGCGAAGGCGAGATGGTGGTCATCCCCAAGGGCGTCGAGCATCTGCCCGTGGCCGAGGAAGAGGTGCACGTGCTGCTGCTGGAGCCGAAGACGACGATCAACACTGGTGAGGTGCGCAACGAGCGCACTATTGAGAACCCCCAGCGCATATAACCGTCTAGCTCCCCACGTTTCGCCCGAAATGGCGGTACCTACGAGTTAAGCTGGAGCGTTGGATCGATCGCCTCGATCTTCCAGCGATTGTCCTCCTGGACGAGGTGAACGGTGCCCGGAGAGGTCTGGGTGCGGGTGCAGGTGCGGGTGATCTCCAGCGGCATGAATGCCTCGCTATTGTGAACGCTGCTGTTCAGTCCTTCGGTGTGTGCTCGGGGACGCTCTCGGCGGCCTGGCGGGTGTGGGCTGCGTCGGCTGCGCGCCCGGCGCGACGGTGGCCCCAGAGCCAGAGGGCGGCGAGCGCGGCGACGAAGGCCGCGAGCACGAGCCAGCTCAGCATGCCCCAGCGGTGCGCCGCCGCCTCGTACGACCTGCCCATGACCGCGCCGAGCAGCGTCCAGGTGGCGATCCATATCAGCGAGCCAGCGGTCGTCGCCAGCAGGAACCGGTCGAACGGCATGCGCACGGCGCCGGCGGGATAGCTGATGAAGCTGCGCACGACCGGAACGAGCCGGCCGGCGAAGACACCCCAGACGCCCGACGTGCGTGCCCGCCGCTGCGTGGCCAGCACGACCGCGACGGTGGGGCGCGCGTAGTAGAGCCACCGCTGCAGGCCCTGCGTGGGCCGCGTCGCCGGCCGCGCGAGGGAGAGCAGGTCGATGTGGCGGCCGACCCAATACGCGACACACGATGCGGCCACCTTCCCGATCAGGGCGATCGCGATGGCGGCCACCAGGTCCACCCGGCCGCGAAGGGCCAGATAACCGGTGAGGAGCAGTAGCGGCTCGTCGGAAATAGGGAAGCCGGTGCTCTCGACGAAGAGCCAGGCGAAGATGAAGGTGTAGAGCCCGACGGCGGGCAGGTGCTGCGCCCATACGAACAGCCCGCTCATCCCCTTGCCCCTCCTCGCCCCGTCTCGGCACTCGCTGTATGCCCCACCAGATTGTACGCGCCGGATGTTAAGGTGCCGTTAGGGATGTGCTCAGTCATCGTCGGAGCAGGCACTTTGTGAAGTGGTCCATAGTGCGCCGCTCGGTTTGCGATAGGTGTTCGGCGATGTCGAGATGACGGGACACGTCCAGGCCGTGATACAGTCTATCCAGCAGTTGGTGCGCCCACCAGAGCGCCCCAGGGGAGCGCCCGGCGCAGCAGTGGAGCGCCTGGCCCGGCAGCAGAGGGGAGCGCGCGGCATGGAATTTACCCGAGAGCACGAGATGTTCCGCGAGAGCGTGCGCCGCTTCGTGGAGCAGGAGATCAACCCCCACGCGGACGAGTGGGAGGAGGCGGGCATCTTTCCCGCCCACGAGCTGTTCAAGAAGATGGGGGATCTGGGCTTCCTGGGCCTGACCTATCCCGAAGAGTATGGTGGGCTGGGCCTGGACTTCGGCTATACCCTCGTGATGTGCGAAGAGCTGGGCAAGGCCAGCTGCGCCGGCGTCCCCATGGGCATCGTCGTCCACACCGACATGTGCACCCCCGCCCTCGCCCAGTTCGGCTCGGACGAGCTGAAGCGCCAGTTCCTGGAGCCCAGCATTCGCGGCGACGTCGTCGGCTGCATCGGCGTCAGCGAGCCGGATGCCGGCTCCGACGTCGCCAGCATCCGCACGCGCGCCGTCCCGGACGGCGACGACTGGGTGATCACGGGTCGCAAGCTCTTCATCACCAACGGCACCCAGGCGGACTGGGTCTGCCTGCTCGCCCGCACCAGTGAGGAGCGCGGCTCTCGTGGCATGTCGCTGATCATCGTGCCGACCGGCACACCCGGATTCAGCGTCAGCCGCAAGCTGCGCAAGCTGGGCAACCACTCCAGCGATACGGCGGAGCTGGTGCTGGACCAGGTGCGCGTTCCCCGAGCCAACACCATCGGCCCCGAGGGCATGGGGTTCATCCTGCAGATGCAGCAGTTCCAGCGCGAGCGGCTGGTGGGCGCGATCATGGCGTACAGCTCCTGCGAGCGCATGGTGCGCATGACGATCGACTACACGCGCCAGCGCCACGCCTTCGGCCAGCCCCTCATCAACAACCAGGTGATCCACTTCCGCCTGGCCGAGCTGCTGACCGAGATCGAGTTGCTGCGCCAGCTCTGCCACTACTGCGCGGGCAAGCTCATCGCCGGCGAGGACATCACCCGCGAGGCCTCCATGGCCAAGCTGAAGGCCGGCCGGCTCTCGCGTGAGGTGGCCGATAGCTGCCTGCAGTTCCACGGCGGCATGGGCTACATGGAGGAGTCGCTCATCTCCCGCGCCTATCGCGACTCCCGCCTGCTCTCCATTGGCGGCGGCGCGGACGAGGTGATGCTGGGCATCATCGCCAAGCTGGAGGGCATCCTGCCCAACAAGCGCAAGGAGTAGGCGGCCATGCTGCGCATCGGCTCCGCCGAAGGCTTCTACGGCGACGACGTCACGCGCGCCATCCCCATGATCGAGGGCGGCCACGTGGACGTCGTGTGCTTCGAGGCGCTCTCCGAGCTGACGCTCGCCATCCTGCGCCGCGACCAGATGCGCGATCCCGCCCGCGGCTACACCCGCGACGTCGAGATCATCGCCGAGCGCATCCTCCCGCTGGCGCACGCGCGCGGCATTCCGCTCATCACCAACGGCGGCGGCCTGAACCCCGCCGGCGCGGCGGAGGTCGTGCGCCAGGCGGCGGAGCGGCTGGGCCTGCGCGGGCTGAAGCTCGCCACCATCACCGGCGACGACGTGCTGCCCCGGCTCGGCGAGCTGCTGGCGTCCGGTGAGCCGCTGGCGAACATGGAGACGGGCGCGCCGCTCTCGCTGGAGGGCGCGCCCATCGTCACAGCCAACGCCTACCTGGGCGCCGCCCCCATCGTCGAGGCGCTACGCCAGGGAGCGGATATCGTCATCGCCGGCCGCATCGCCGACCCCTGCCTCTACCTCGCCCCGCTGATGCACCACTTCGGCTGGGCCAGCGACGACTGGGACCGGCTCGCCAGCGGCATCGTCTGCGGACACCTGCTGGAGTGCACCGGCCAGATCGTCGGCGGCAATAGTCTGGCCCTCATCCACGCGATGGAGCCGGCGGCGCTGGCGCACCCCGGCTATCCCATCGCCGAGGTGGAGGCCGACGGCAGCTTCACCGTGACCAAAGTGCCCGGCACTCCCGGCCGCGTCACCCAGGAGACCGTCAAAGAGCAGCTGCTCTACGAGATGCACGACCCCCGCGCCTACGTGACGCCCGACGTGGTGGCCGACGTGACCACTCTGCGGCTCGCCGACGCCGGGCCCGACCGCGTCCGGGTGAGCGGCGTCAGCGGCCATCCGCGCACGTCCACGCTCAAGGTCAACATCGCCCGGCTGGAGGGATTCAGCCGCGAGCTGATCTTCACGCTGGGCTGGCCTGAGGTCTGGCGCAAGGAGCAGCAGCTGCGCGGCATGCTGGACGCCGCCTGGGAGGGCCTGCCCATCACGCGGGTGGACGTCCAGCACCTGGGGCTGGACAGCCTCTACGGCCCGATGGTGGCGCCGCCGGAGGACCCCATCGAGCTGATCGTCCGCGTGCTGTTCACCGCCGCCGACCAGCAGACGCTCAAGACAGCCGTGCGCCGCGCGATGGCGCTGGGGCTTTCCGGCCCCGCTGGCATGGCCGTCTCAGGGACGACGGTGGGTGCGGAGCCACGCTATCTGCTGGGCCTCTGGCCAGCGCTGGTGGACCGGGCGCGAGTCGAGCCCAGCGTCGCGGTCTCGCTGATGGAGGTGTGAGCGATGGCGACAGAGGAGCGGCGCGTCAGGCGGCTCTACGAGCTGGCGTACGGGCGCGCGGGTGACAAAGGCGACATCGCCAACGTCAGCGTAATCGCCCGCTCGCCCGAGGCGTACGCCGAGATCAAAGCGAAGGTGACGGCCGAGCGCGTGAAGGCGTACCTGGGCCCTCTCGTGCGGGGCCCGGTCGAGCGGTTCGAGCTGGACAACATCGAGGCGCTGAACTTCGTCCTCCACGGCGCGCTGGACGGCGGCGCCACGCGCTCCCTACGACTTGATGGGTTGGGGAAATCGCTGGCTGGCGCCGTCCTGTATTTGCCACTGGATGAATAGTGCCCTCTCCCTCACCTCGCTTGCCTGTGTCGTCGTGTGCTCAGCCGACTGCCCTGAGCCGTAGCGGGGCACTTGAGTCTCAGCCAGGTCAGTGGTAGTATGTTGACGCGGTACGCCGCGTGAAGGCCTGTGGCGCAGCCAGGAGCGCGTCTGCAGGGCATGCAGGAGGTCAGCGGCTCGAGTCCCCTCAGGTCCACTCCCGAATTGCGACGAATCTTATCCGTGCCGACAACATCGGCCTCGGCAGCAGGATTGAGGCCGAGCGCATTGGCCCTGCGAGGTGACCGCATGGTGAGCACGGAGAGGGTAGCGGCGTCTGACGGGAAGCGGAGCGGCCCGGCGCTCTCTGCTCATAGCCTGAGCAAGCGCTTCGGTGATCGGGTCGCGTTCCAGGACGTCTCTTTTGAGATCGGCTACGGCGAGGTCTTCGGTTTCCTTGGGCCGAACGGTGCCGGAAAGACGACGACCGTCCGGACGCTCGGCACGCTCATTGCCCCGACCTCGGGCTCGGCAACGGTCGCCGGACTCCCGCTCACGCCTGAGAACGGCGTGGCGATCCGCCAGCGGATCTCGATCATGCCGGAGGCGCCGGGCCTCTACCTCCGCCTGACTGTCGCCGAGAACCTCGAGTGCTTCGCCGGTCTCTATGCGTTGCCCGATGCCCGCCAGCGCATCGAGCGCGCCCTCCGCGCCGTCAACCTCGCCGGGCGAGCCAACGATCCCTGCGGCAAGCTGTCCAAGGGGCTGCGCCAGCGGGTCAGTTTGGCCAGGGCGTTGCTCAACGACGCGGACGTGCTCTTCCTGGACGAGCCGACCTCGGGCCTCGACCCGGTCGCCGCTCGCGAGGTCCACGAGCTGATCGAGGGGCTCCGCCAGCGAGGCGTGACGATCTTTCTCACCACGCACCGCCTCGAGGAGGCGGAACGCCTCTGCGACCGGGTCGCGCTCTTGAACACGACCCTGCGCGCGATCGGCCGACCCGACGACCTCCGCCAGCAGCTGTTTGCCAAGACGCTCACGGTCAGAACTCTCGTCCCGCTCCCCGAGCCGGACCGCGTCTTTGGCGGCCTCCCGGCCGTCGACAGCTGGCGCCAGGACGGCCCCGCCACGTATGTCCTTACTGTGTCCGACTCGACAGTCGCCGCACCAGCTGTCACCCGGGCGCTCGTGGCGGCCGGAGCCGATGTGCTCTCCATCGCCGACTCACACCACTCGCTCGAAGACGTCTACCTCGAGCTGATCGGCGAGGACGTGGAGGCAGGCACACAATGAGCGTGAGCGCGACCCGTGTCCAGGCCA